>NZ_JBTWNF010000009.1:0-277446 GCF_054796175.1 Actinomycetospora sp. C-140
GCCCCAGTGGGCGCGCTACGTCGGCGCGCCCGACGCGCACCGCAGGCGTCCCGTCCCGACCGCGCCGAACCAGGCGCCGCGCCAGCAGCCGGTGCTGTCGCAGTTCGCGGTGCTGTGCCGGCGCTACCTCGCCGTGGTCCTGGCCGACCGCCAGTACACGATCTTCATGGCGGCGCTGCCGCTGCTGCTGGCCGTGCTCACCCACGCCCTGCCCGGCGACACCGGGCTGTCCCAGGCCGCGCAGGCACGCGGCACACCCGGCTCGCCGAACAGCCTGCTGCTGGTGTTCGTCGTCGGCGCCGCGCTGATGGGGTCCGCGGCGTCGATCCGCGAGGTCGTGAAGGAACGCGAGATCTACCGCCGCGAGCGGGCGATCGGGCTCTCGCGCGGGGCCTACCTCTTCTCCAAGCTCAGCGTGCTGATCGCGATCACCGGCGTGCAGGCCGTGCTGCTCGGCGTGCTGGGGATGCTCGGCCGGCCCGCACCCGACGAGGCGGTGCTGCTGGGCTCGGGCACCCTCGAGATCGTCGTCGCACTGGTCGGCGTCGCCGTCGCGAGCATGGCCCTGGGGCTCGCGGTGTCCGCGGCCATCACCAACGCCGACCGCGGCATGCCCCTGCTCGTGCTGCTCGCGATGCTGCAGTTCATCCTGTCCAGCGCCCTGCTGCAGATCCAGGGCAGCCCCGTCCTCGCGCAGCTGTCGTGGCTGGTCCCGGCCCGGTGGGGGTTCGCGCTCGGCGCGTCGACCATCGGTCTGCCGAGCGGCCCTGGCCTGCCGACGCCCTACCGCGAGCACGACCCGCTGTGGGACCACGACGCCGCCACCTGGCTGCTCGACCTCGGCGCCCTCGTCGCCCTGCTGGTGCTCTTCGCGGTGGCGACCTCGGTGCTGCTGCGCCGCGTCGAGCCCATCCGTCGCCGCCGCCGCGCGAGGTAGGGGCGCTGCCAGGGTTCCCTCAGGAACATCCGCGGTCCCCCGCGCCGTCACAGGGTCGTCCGCACCGACCACTCCGGCGAGGGAGACCCCGAGATGACCAGCCCCGGCACCTACACCACCAGCGACGGCGCGACGTTCGGCGCCGACGGCGGACTCCTCGCGGAGCCGGCGGGGACGCCGACCATGACCTCGTTCGACGAGGACCGCGACGGCTACTACGAGACCTCGGCCACCGACGCCGACGGCGACGGGTACGCCGAGACGGCGTCGGCCGACCGGAACCACGACGGCTTCGACGAGTACGCCGTCTCCGACCACGACCACGACGGCAAGGTCGACGAGGTCGTCCTCGACACCGACGCGGACGGCTACGGCGACGCCGCGGTCACCGACGGCGCGCCCTACGGCGACCACGGCCCGGTCGCGGTCGCGGACACCGACGGCGACACCTACGCCGACATCGTCATCCCGATCCCCTGACGCGCACCCGGTGCTTCGTCGCACCGGGAATCGCCCGAAACCACCGACCCGACCTCTAGGATCCACTCGTGAGCTCGCCGTGGGAACCGCCGCGTGATCCGCAGTACCCGCAGCCCTACGGCTCGACGGAGGGCCCGGGCGGCGGACTGACGCCCTACTCCGACCCGTACGGTCCGTCGCCGTACGGCGCGCCGTACCAGCAGCCCTACGGCGCGCCGTACGAGCAGGCCTACGGCTCCGGCCCGTCCTCGCCGATGCCGTACTCCGGGTCGCCCGCCGCGCCGGGCCCCTACGGTGCCTACGGCTACCAGCCCGGTCCGCCCGCGTCCGGGCTCGCCATCGCCGCGCTCGTCTGCGGCATCCTCGGCTTCTTCACCGCCGGCATCACCTCGATCCCCGCGGTCATCTGCGGGCACCTCGCCTGGCCGGACACGAGCAACGGGCACTACACGGGCCACGGCATGACGATCGCCGGGCTCGTCCTCGGCTACATCCCGATCGTCGGTTGGATCGTGTTCTGGCTGTTCATCGTCGTCCTCGGCGCCGCCAGCGTCTGAGCGGGCCTGAGAGGTCCTCCACAGGGACGGTTGGCCGCGCGCGGGACCGGTTACCGTAGCTGAAGGTTCAGCGACTGCAGAGTTGCGGACACCGAAGCGAGTTCCCTCCGCGAGCCAGGAGGTCCTCCTGACCACGAGCGACACCCCGGCTCCCGCGCGCACCGGGCTGCGGGAGCGCAAGAAGGCCGCGACGCGCGAGGCGCTGCGGGCGGCAGCCGTGCGGCTCGGGCGCGAGCGCGGCCCGGACGGCGTCACCGTCGAAGCCGTCTGCGCCGAGGTCGACGTCTCGCCCCGCACGTTCTTCAACCACTTCGCGAGCAAGGACGACGCCTTCTTCGGGACGGGACCCGAGGCGGCCGGCGACCTCACCGCCGCCGTCGTCGCGCGCCCGGCCGGAGAGGAGCCGCTCGACGCCGTGGCCGCGGCCCTCGGCGACCTCCTCGACACCGCCACCGGTTCCGGGATCTGGCACGAGCAGCTCCTGCTGCTGCGCGAGCACCCCGAGCTCCTCGGGCGGATGCACGCCGCCACCCGGGAGACCGAGGCCGCGCTCGCCGCGGGCGTCGCCGGCCGGACCGGGCGCACCGCGGCCGACCCGTACGTGCTCACCGTCGCGGCGGCCGCCATGACCGCGATGCGGGTGGGCGTGGGTCTCTGGCTCGACGCACCCGGCGGCACGGCGCGCGACCGCCTCGGCGAGGTGGTCGCCCTCCTGCGCGACGGCCTGACCCCGCCCGACGACCCCGGAACCGGGAGCCGATGACCACCGCGAGCCCACCCCGTCAGCAGCAGGACGACCCCGGGACCGTCGAGGAGCCGGCCGCGTCCGGGCCTCCGGAGATGTCGCCGGAGATGAAGCGCAGCAACGTGCGGTTCGCCCTCGCGCTCCCGCTCTTCTTCATGATCATGTTCCCGCTGTGCTACATCACGGCCCTGCACCTGCCGGTGCCGCACGACCTCCCGGTCGCCGTGGTCGGCGCCGGAGCGGCGTCGTTCATCGCCGCGGCGGGCCCGGCGCTGGCCGGGAAGTTCACGCTCGTCGCGGTCGACACGCCGCAGCACGCCACCGACATGATCTTCCAGCAGACGGTGAAGGCGGCCTACGTCCCCGCACCGGCGGGCCAGCCCGCGCACATGCTCGTCGCGGGCGCCGACGGCCGGGTCATGACCCAGCTCGTCCCGACGGTCTTCCAGCCCTTCGCCACCGCGGCCGGCAACCCCGGCGCGATCCAGACCGTCGACGTCGCCCCGCTGGCCCCCGGCGACGGCAACGGCATCGGGCTGATGTTCTTCATGCTGA
The DNA here is from genome assembly GCF_054796175.1 of Actinomycetospora sp. C-140. NCBI lineage: Bacteria > Bacillati > Actinomycetota > Actinomycetes > Pseudonocardiales > Pseudonocardiaceae > Actinomycetospora > Actinomycetospora sp. C-140. The sequence continues at coordinate 3,275 of NZ_JBTWNF010000009.1, forward strand.
TCGTCTGCATCGTCGGCTTCATGACCGCGAACATCCTCGGCAACGCGGCCTTCTTCCTGCCGATGCGCGTGCGGGTCGCGATCAGCGCCGGGATCGCCGTGCTCACCCCGATCGTGCTCTACCTGTTCATGGGCGCGTGGCTGCAGATCCTCCAGGGCAGCGTCGGGCAGATCGTCGCGGTGATCGCCCTGGGGGCGGTGACGTCGTTCGCGGTGGGGCTGACGACGACGGCGGTCGTCGCGTTCATCGGCAAGTGGGCGCTCTTCCCCTGCATGCTGGTCTTCGTCTTCCTCAACATCCCGTCGTCGAACTCGGCCTACCCCGCCGAGATCGTGCCGCCGTTCTTCGGCTGGATCTCCGACTGGCACCTCGGCGCCGCGTTCGTCGACGCCGTGCGCTCGATCCTCTACCTCGACGGCGCCGGGCTCGGGAGCCATCTGCTCGTCGTCGGGCTGTGGCTGCTCGCGGCGGTCGTGCTGATCACCGTCGCCGCCCTGCGCGCCCGGGCCGCGGCGCCGGCGTCCGCCGAGCAGGAGGACGAGAACGCCGACGACACCGGTGACGCCCATGGCCCCGGGTACGCCGACGCCGCGGCGGCCGGCGCGGGACCGGAGCGCGTGCTGCTCGGGCGGGTGCACGACCACCACGGCACCCCGCTGCCCGGTGCCGTCGTCACGCTCGTGGACACCCGCGGCGCCCAGACCGGGCGGACGAGCACGTCGCCCGAGGGCGACTTCCGCATCGACGACCTGCCGACCGGCGCCTACACGCTGATCGCCGCGGCGCCCGGGCACGAGCCGGCCGCGCGGGCGACGGTCGTCGACCACCACGCGCCCGCGTCGGCGCCGGGGGGCGGCTCAGCGGCCGACCTGGGCTCGATCCGTCTCGTGGCGCACGACGACGAGTACCGCCACCGCACGTCGGTCGCCACCGACGGCACGGTGCCGCCGTCGGGCGGTGCCTACGGTGGGGCCTGACGTCGTGGGAGCCTGACCGCGTGCTGTTCGCGCTGCGCTTCGCCGAGCCGATCGCGCGCGGCGAGGTCGACCTGACGTTCCGGCGCTGGCGCCGCGCCCAGGTCCGGCCGGGCCGGCCCTACCGGACGCCGGTGGGCCGGCTGCAGGTCGACGAGGTCGACGTCGTCGAGCCCGGCGACCTCGCCCCCGACGACGCCCGCCGCGCCGGCTTCGCCTCGGTGGACGCGGTGCTCGCCGAGGCGGACCGGCACGCGGCGCCCGACGCGGTCCTGTTCCGCGTGCGCTTCCACCCGCTCGACGAACCCGACCCGCGCGCCGAGCTCGCCGCGGCCGTACCCGGTGGCGACGACCTCGCCGCGGTGTGCCGGCGGCTCGACGCGATGGACGCGCGCAGCGGGCACGGGCCCTGGGCCTGGTCGACGCTCGCGACGATCGGCGCGCGTCCGGGGGTGCGCGCGCCCGACCTCGCGGCGTCGTTCGGTCGCGAGACCGCCCCGTTCAAGGCCGACGTCCGCCGGCTCAAGGCGCTGGGGCTGACCTACTCGCTGCCGGTCGGCTACGAGCTCTCGCCGCGCGGCCGGGCGGTGCTCGCCGCGCGGGCGTGACGGCTCTGCCGTGACGGCTCTGGCGTGACGGTTCTGGCGTCACAGATCTGGCCTGACGGAGCCCGACCCCGTCACCCCGGTGCTCTCCAGACTGATCTCTCGAGAGTGTCAGGAGTGCCGCGCGCTGGTGACACCCCCGAGAGATCGTTCTGGAGAGGTGCCCGGTGACGACCCGGTCGCCCGGGAGCGCGCTCAGCGCACCCAGCACGGGTGCACGGTGCGCACCACGGCGAACCCGTCCATCTCGCTCCCCGGCACGCAGGGCACGAGCGCCTTCGCGGGCGCGGCGGGCGAGACCTCGTCCCCGACCGAGCGCCGCGACGCCGTCGCCCCGGCCCAGGCGGTGACCGCGGCGGGGGTGCCGGCGTCGCCGAGAGCACCGAGGTCGAGGGCGAGGTCGGGGGCGGCGCCGGGCGAGGCGGACGCGGCAGACCCGGACGCGGCGAGCAGGTCGGCCTCGAGGGCACCAGCCGGCGGGGCGGGGAGTCGGTGCACGGAGGGGGTGCGGGCACGTCCGCTGAACCGGCGCCGGCGGACCGCGCGCGTCCGGCCCTCCCCCGCCGAGAACACCAGGGCGCGGTAGCGGTCGCCGAAGCGCTCCCGCAGGTGCGCGCCGAGCGTCGGGGCCTCCCCACCGGGCCCGCCCGACCCGTCCCGCACGACGACGTGGTCGGCGTGCGCCCACAGCACGACGCGTTCGTCGGGTCCGCCCGCGGCGAGCGCCTCGACCACGGCGTCGGCCATGAGCCGACCCGCCACCGCGTCGGCCTCGGCCGGCGGGGTGGCCGCGAGCTCGGCGGCCCGGGCGAGGTATCCGGCGTGCCGCACGGCCTCGTCGTGCTGGCGCGCGGAGGTCGCGGCGATCAGCGCCGGGACGTCCCGCCCGAGCCGCTCCTGGACCCGGTCGACCGCGCGGCGGGTGGCCTCGTCGCCGTGCCCGAGCGTGAGATCGGCGAGGCCGTCGCGCACCGAGGGCAGCACGTCCGGGGCCGCGGTGCGCAGGAACCGGCCCACGACCTGGACGGCCGTGGCCGGGCGCCGCGGGTCGATGCCGACGACCCGCAGCGTCCCGCCGCCCGGTCGGCCGGCGAGGTCGCGGACGACGTCGAGCACCTCGCGGGTGTTCCAGCTCCAGGACCCGAGCGCCTCGAGCGCCGCGCCGGGTGCGCCCGCGCCGCCGCGCACGTGGTCGTCGACCAGCGACGCGCCCGACTCGCTCGCCTGCAGCGCGAGCGTGTGCACGCCGCCGTCCGCGACGAGGCCGTCGAGCACCCGGTGCGCCAGGCGCGGGAGCTCCCGCGTGCCCACCACGGCCGGCCCGAGCGCCACCACCCGCGCGCCCGACGCCGCCCGCACCCACGCGCCCACCCCGTCATCAGGTCGGTCGTCGGGGCGCTCGTCGGGCACCGGGGAGTCGTCGTCGGGCGTCTGCTCGACCAGCTCGTCCGGGGCCGCGAGCGGCCGGGCGTGCTCGGCGAGCCAGCGCGTCACCTCACCACCACTGCCACCGCTGCCGTCGGTCACGGCGAGCACCCTGGCAGGTCGTCACGCGGACAGCGGCAGCGCCTCCTCGACCGGCGCGGCGACCGTGCCGTCGTAGACGCGCGTGATCGCGTCGCACCAGGTCGGGGCCGTGAACCGCGCGCGGAAGGACGCGCTCGCCCGCCGGCGCAGCCCCGTCCCGGCGCCCGTGATCGCAGCGATCCCGGCCCGCAGCTCGCCGGTGGTCGGCGAGGCCGCGGTGACGACGCCGAGGTCGTGCGCGGCGACGTCGTCGGCGGCGCTGTTGCCGTCGACGGCGAGCACCGGCAGGCCCGCGGCCAGCGCCTCGAGATACACCGTCGGCAGGCCCTCGAACCACCGCGACGGGACGACGAGCCCCGCGTAACCGCCCATCGCGGCGCGCAGCGCGGCGTTGTCCCGACTGCCGAGCAGGCGCACGCCCGCCGGGGCGGCCGCCTCGATGTCGGCGCGCAGCTCGCCCTCGCCCACGATGTCCAGCCCGACCTCGGCCGGCCACGAGCGCACCAGCTCGAGCACGCCCTTCTCCGGCGTCAGGCGGGCGATGCAGAGCCAGCGCTCACCGTCCCGACCGCCCGCGCCGACGGTCGGGACGGGCGGCACGTCGGCCACGAGGTTCGGCACGACGTGCAGGCGCTCGGCGGGGACACCGGCGTCGCGGTAGGTCCGCCGGGCCCGCTCGGAGAGGACGACGATCTGGTCGGCGCGGGCGAGCAGCGGGTCGCCGACGGCGCCGTGGCGGCTCCGCCAGGCCAGCGGCAGCGAGGCCACGCGCGAGCCGTGGAAGCAGCCGTGCCGGACGGCCGCCCACCGGTCGCCGGACGGGCAGGCCGTGCACGCGGCGCCGTCGCGGAAGAGGTAGCCGTTCGCGCACATGGGCCGGAAGTTGTGCAGCGTGGCCACGATCCGGCCGGGCCAGTCGCGCAGCCAGGCGGTCCCGAAGTTCGGGAACAGGTTGTGCACGTGGACCACGTCGGGGCTGAACGCGGCGAGCTCGGCGGTCGGGTCGGGCCCGACACCGGTGGCCGTCGTGAGGGCGGCCTCGACGGGGTACGACGCGCGCCGCAGCCGGTCGTCGGTGTGGCGGGCGACGAGCGCGACCTCGTGGCCGGCGGCGCGCAGCGCCTCGACCTGGGCGAGCACGACCTGGTTCTCCCCGCTCGGCACGCGGCTCGAGTAGAAGCTGTGGACGACGGCGATGCGCATGGTCAGACCTTTCCGGCGTGCGGGAGTCGCGGGGAGAGGGCCCGGAGGGCGTCGACGGCCCGCAGGGCGAGGAGCACGGCGGCGGAGTAGATGAGCATCCGCACGCCGGAGCGCAGGTTGTACTGGAGCATGAGGATCGTGAAGACCAGTGGCAGCGCGGTGAGCACCAGCGCGACGCCGCGGCGCCCGGCGTCCAGCAGGGCCCCGATGCGCTGGTCGAGGGTCCCGAGGAACAGCCCGACCACGAACCAGAAGCCGACCAGGACACCCCAGCCGTAGTTGGCGAGCTCGCCGGCGCCGGAGAACGGCGTGTACAGGTTGATCCGCAGGGAGTCGGAGACGTCGTACCAGCCGATCATGTTCCCGGGCAGCGGGTTGACCTGCAGGAAGAAGTAGTCCAGCGGCAGCGGCGCGACCTGGAAGGCCGTGGCGCCGACCAGCGGGAACGAGATCAGCAGGTTGTCGGCCGCACCGCCGAGGACGTCGTTCTGCTCGACGATGTCGGGCAGCGCCTGGAGGTAGGGGATGAGTCCGTGCGCCCCGATGCCGCGGACGTAGAGCGGGATGGGCAGGAGCACGAGGGCGGCGACGACGGCCGCGCCGAGCCCGATCCGCGTCGCCCGCGACGGCCGGGCGACGTGCGCGCCGACGGCCATGAGCAGCGGCAGCAGCGCGAGGCGGCGGCTGCCGAGCGCGAAGAACAGCACGAGGTAGCCGGCGGCGAGCGCGATCGGGAGCAGGAGCCGCGGTCCCTGCTCGGCACCGAGCACGAGCCCGCAGCCGACGGCTCCCGCGAGCCCGAGCATCGAGATGATGCCGCCCGCGGAGCCGGCGTCCCCGATGAGGTAAGTGCTGCGCTCGAGCAGCTCGGGGCCCTGGACGACCACCGTGGCGACGAGCGGCAGCGCGGCGACCGCGAGCACGACCGACCGTGTCGCGGGGTCGCCGCTGAACGCGCCGGTGTCGGGCAGCAGGGCGGCCCGCTGCTCGCGGCGGTCGCGCGCCGCCCGCGCGCCCAGGGCGGTGAGCACGACCGCCCCGCCGATCAGGAGCGTCGTCGCCGACACCGCGAGCAGCAGCGCGGTCTTCAGCGTCTCGGTGTCGTTCAGCGAGAGGTGCGCGCTGACGCCGCCGTCGTCGCCGACGCTGCGCCCGAAGGCCGCGCCGAAGCCCGCCGTCACGAGCAGGGCGACCGCGACGAGCAGCAGCGGCGACACCCAGCCGTCGAGGAACCGGCGGCGCACGGCGACCGCGACCGCCAGCGGCGCGCCGATCAGCCCGACCCAGACGAGCGCGCTCCCGGCGTGCACCGCGAGCAGGGTCAGCGCGACGGTGAGGACGGCGCCGGCGCCGTACAGGGCGACCCGGGGCGAGGTCGTCACGACGTCTCCAGCGCGCGCGGCGTGGGCGCGGAGACCGACGGGCGCACGGACGAGAGGGCACCGGTCGCGCGGCTGCGCCAGGTGCCGGTGCTCTCCTTGCGGTGCGCGCCGCCGGTCCGGCGGGCGGGAGCCGGGTGGGCGTCGACCACCGGCTGGAGGCTGCGCGGCGGCGGCACCGGCGTGGCCGGCGTCTGGGCCGACCGCGGGGTGAGCGGCACGACCCGCGCCGTCGGGCTGGGCAGCGGCGCGGGCACCGGGGTGCCGGAGCCGCCCGACGAGCCACGACGCGTCCCGTCGGTCCCGTAGTAGCCGCCGTAGCCCTCGCCGCCGCTGCGGGGCACCTGGGTGAGGACCGTGCCGACGAGGTGCGCACCCGCGGTCTCGAGGGTGGCGACGCCCTGGCGCACGGCGCTCGTCGAGGTCGCGCCGTGGCGGGCCAGCAGCACCACCGCGTCGCACCGGTGGGAGAGCACGGCACCGTCGGTGACCGGCAGGAGGGGCGCCGAGTCGACGATCACCCAGTCGTAGCGGGCGCGGAGCTCGTCGAGGGTCGCGCCGAGGCGGCGGGACTCGAGCAGCTCGCTGGGGTTCGGCGGGACGGGACCGGCGACGACGACGTCCAGCCGCCCCGCCCGCTGGACCGCGTGGGCCACCGGGGTGCCGCCGCCGAGCACCGTGGTCAGCCCGACGGCGGGCTCGAGGCCGAAGGTCGCGGCCAGGACGGGGCGGCGCAGGTCGGCCTCGAGCAGCAGCACGCGGGCGCCGAGGTCGGCGAGGCTGAGGGCGACGTTCGCCGCGGTCGTGCTCTTGCCCTCGCCCGGCACGGCGCTCGTGATCATGACGACGGCGGCGCCGTCCTCGCGGTCGACGGTGACGAAGCCGAGGTTGCTGCGCAGCTTGCGGTACGCCTCGGACGCGCTCGACGCGGGCCGGTCGGTCACCGCGAGCGGGCGGGCACCGGTCTGCGGGTCGAGCTCCACCTGCCCGAGGTCCGGGACGCCGGCGAGCTCGGCCAGCGCGGCGGCGCTGGTCACCGTGGTGTCCATGGCCGCGCGGGCCACGGCCACCGCGGCGCCGACCAGCAGGCCGACGACCAGGCCGAGGGTGACGTCGAGGACCGGGCGCGGCGACACCGGCGTCGCGTCGGGCTGCGCGGGCAGGGCCGTGCGCACCGACACCACCGGCGCGGCACCGTTGTCGGCGGCCTGCTCCATCCCGGACACGACGCCGGACAGGACGTCGCCGTAGGTGGTGGCGATGAGCGCCGCGCGCTCCGGGGAGCGGTCGGTGGCGACGACGAGCAGCAGCGTCGTCTCGGGCTGGTTGGTGATGCTGACCGACGACGACAGCTGCTCGGCGGTGGCGCCGCCGCCGACGCGCTGGGCCACCTGCTCGGCGACGCGGTCGCTCGCGAGGATCTCGCGGTAGGACTTCACGCGCTCCTGGGAGAGCAGGCTGCCGTTGTAGGCGTTGGTCGCGTTGTCGGTGCCGGCACTCGCGACGTAGAGCGTCGCGGTCGACCGGTACTGGTGCGGGCTCAGCACGGCGACGGCGACGCCGACGAGGACCCCGATCAGGGCGAAGACCACCACGGTCGTCCAGCGCGACCGGATCGCGCGGAGGTGGCTGACGATCACGGGATGTCCTCTCGGGGTGCTCGGGTGGGTGTGCTCGGGTGGGAGCCGCTCACGCGGCCCAGGTCTCGTACAGGCGGACGGCCGCGCCGCCGGGGGCGTGGCGGTAGGACTCCCAGCAGGCGACGGAGGCCGGCAGGGTGGGGACGCGCGCGTCGCGGACGGTGGTGTGCCGACCGTCGGGCAGCGCGATCTCCGCGCGGTCGCCGGCGAGGGTGACGTCGAGCGTCAGCGCGGTGCCGTCGGTCGCCAGCGGCCGGTCGAAGGCGCCGGTGGCCAGCTCGACGAGCCGGCCGTCGACCGCGATCGAGTGGATCCAGCGCCGCGGGGTGACGACGAGGTGCACCGGCGCCTCGATGACCCCCGGTCCGTCCGGCGGCAGCCCGCCCCGCCAGGCGGCGAGGCAGAGCGAGCCGTCGTCGGACGTCCCCGGGCCGGGGACGAAGCCGAAGCGGGCCCCGAGCCGGTGCACGGCCGTGCCGAGGTCCTGGTTGACGTACGACGCCGCGCGCTGGTCGCCCAGCTGCGCGTCGAGGGCGCCGTCCCGGACCACCGGGCCGCCGAGCGGCCCGGAGCTCCGGAGGACGAACGGCACGCCCTCGTCCCCGCGCGCGGGCATCGGGCCGTCGGCGTGGTCGCGCCAGACGGTGCGCATCCGCGGCGCGGGCGGCGGCGTCGCCGGAGCCGACGTGTCGCCGCCGAGCGCACCGCCGAGCACCTCCACGGCGCCGTAGGCCACGGCGGCCCCGCCGAGGAGTACCGCGGCGCCCCCGCCGAGGAAGGCGCGCCGCGACAGCCGGGTGGTCACCGGACCACCTCGACCAGCTCGGGCCGGGTGACCGGGACGGCGGGGGCGGCAGGGACGGTGGGGACGGCGGGCGGGGCGGTGCCCCGGTGGCCGTCCCCGGCCCGGCGCCAGCACGGGGTGGCGATCACGAGCAGGACGTCGACGAGCAGCGCCGCGCCGGCCAGCCCCCACGCGAGGACGACGACGCCGCCGAAGCCCATCCCGGCCGAGGCCGCGCCGACCAGCACCGTGGACGCGAGCACCTGGAGCCCGAAGAGCGTGCGGGCCCGGTGGAAGCCGCGGAGCTGGGCGTGGAACGGCACCCCGAGCACGTAGAACGCCGACTGCAGCGCGATCGGCACGACGAGCGCCGAGAAGGACGTGTACTGCGGGAACAGCAGCGCCAGCAGGGTGTCGCGCAGCGGGATCACCGCCAGCACCAGCGCGGCCAGGGCCCCGGCGGCGAGCATCGCGAACCGCCGGGCGTGGCGGGCCGCCTCGACGTCCCGCCGCGCCACGGCTCCCGCGACCAGCGGGGTGGCGAGCACGAGCAGGGCCGCCGCGACGGTCGCCGCGGGCTGGAAGACCATGAGCTGCACGGCGCGCAGGCCCGCGGCGTCGCCCGGGGCGAGCAGCGTGCCGGCGAGCACCAGTACCGCGTAGATCTCGCACTGGCCGAGCACCGACGTCAGCACGAACCACCCGGACAGCGACCGGGTGCGCCGCGCCCACGCCCGCGGGCAGCACGGACGCAGGGAGGCGCCCCCGAGCGCGGCCGCGACGACGAGGCCGGCGAGCGCGCCGATCCCCCAGGCGGTGGCGATGCCCGCCACGGTGAACCCGGTCGTCGTCGCGAACAGCACGAGCGCGAGCACCTGGGCGCCGGCCCAGACGCCGTCCGAGGCCAGCGCGCGCCCGGGGCGGCCCTGGCTGAGGAAGGCGAAGCGGCTGGCGTCCTGCAGCAGGGCCACCGGCACCCATGGCGCGAGCCAGAGCAGCCCGGCCAGGGTGTCGTGACCGACCAGGCCGCCGCCGACGCAGACGACCGAGCCGAGCGCCCCGAGCAGGAGCGCCGCGCCGGCGGCCGAGCGGACGACGCCGACACGGTCGCCGTCCGCCACCGTCGGCAGGTAGGCCAGCAGGACCTCGCCGATCACCGCGCGCCCGAGGGCGAGCACCACGGTGACCACCGCGTACGACACGACGAAGGTCGCGAACTCCGTGGGTGCCAGCGCCCACGAGGCCACGAACGCCGTGAGGAAGTTGGTCCCCGAGCTGAGCAGCTGGTCCGTGACGCCCAGGACGGGCCGACGGCGCGAGGCGGTCCCCGACTCCGCGCTCACCGGATGTCCGCGACGGCGCGGTGGAAGAAGGCGAGCTGGGGCGACAGCGAGCGCTTGGCCACCGCGGGGACGCCCTCGTAGAGGGTGTGCTCCTCGGCGAGCGGGCCCTTCACGACCGAGCCGGCCGACACGACGGTGTTGTCCGGCACCACCGCGCCGGGCAGCAGCACCGAGCTCGTGGAGATCATCGCGTGGTCGCCGATGATCACCGGCTTCGCGACCTGCTTGAGCCGGACGATGTCGACGGTGTGCGTCATGACCTGCGAGCCGAAGCCCGCGAGCCCCGAGTAGCGGCCGATCTCGACGCGGTCGCAGCAGTCGACCATGTGCAGGCAGCTGATCAGCGCCGCGCGCTTCATGTGCAGCACCGGCCGGCGCAGCGGCTGATCGGCGAAGTAGTGCTTGTCGCGACGCACCGCGTTGACCCACACGAGCGGGCCGATGACGGCCTCCGCGTCGAGCGCGACCTCCTCGCAGCCGCGGATCACCGAGCAGCTGCCGATGGCGGCGTGCGGGCCCATGACGAGGCGGTCGACGTCGACGAGGCTGCGCCCGAGGCGGGCGGTCGGGTGGATGGTCGCGCCGAGCAGGCGGGTGTGCACCCACCGGCGGGCGCGGCCCGGGAGGACGATCGCCGCGCCGGCGGCGAGCAGGCGTGCCTTGCGGCTCCGGAGTCGGACGCTCATGCCGCCGCCCCCGTCCCGGCCGCCGCGGCGGTGACCATCCACGGCCGCGGCGCGGCGAGGTCCTTGCGGAGCGTGAAGCCGAAGATGTTCCCCTGGCGGCGGGCGACGCCGTTGAGGGTGAGGTTGACCGCGCCGACGAGCGCGGCGCGGTGCGCGCGCCCGCCGCCGCCGAGCACCTGGCGCATCCCCGGCGTGAGGGCGCGGTCGGTGCCGATGAGCCACCGTGCGTGGAACTCGACGGGGACCTCGCGGCCCGGGTCGAACGAGCGGACGGTCTTGGTGACCTCGCGGCGCGTCCAGCGGTAGACGTGGTTGGGCACCCCGGTGCCGTCGACCCCGCCGGTGGTGCCGCCGCCGTCGGCGACGGCCTCGAGCTCGTAGGAGTTCGCGAGGCCGAACCGGGCCGCGAAGCGCATCAGGGGCGAGTCCTGGTTCTCGACGGCCACGACGGTCTTCGCCGCGATCCGGTACATCTCGTGCAGCGCCTCGTGCGGCCGGCTGCAGTGGTGCAGGCCGGCGTGGCCGATGACGTGGTCGTAGCCGCGGTCGGGGACGTCCATCTGGTGGGCGTCGGCGGTGCGGGCCTCCGGCAGGCGGCTCGACGCCGACGTCGGCGCGAGGTTGGTGAACGTGACGCGGGTCAGGCCGAGACGCCGGGTGACGTCGCGGTCGAACTCCCCGGCGAACTGCACGAGGACGCGGTCGTGGCGGTGGATGACCTCGCGGTCCATGAGGTCGGCGAGGATCGCCTCGTAGGTGCCGGCGCCGTTCTCGGCCATGGCGGGTTCCTGTTCTGGGAGTCGTGGGATCAGCTGGCGAGGGCGGGCCGGTCGAAACCGAGCACCGGCAGCGGGGTGACGGTCGCCGTCGGTCCCTCGAGGGCGGTGAGCTCGGCGTCGACCATCACGCGGGCGAGCTCGGGGGTGAACGTCTTCGGCGTCCAGCCGAGGGCATCGCGGGCCTTCGACGCGTCGCCGATCAAGGCGTCGACCTCGCTGGGGCGCAGGTAGCGCTCGTCGAAGCGGACGTGCTCGTGCCAGTCGAGGCCGGCGTGGTCGAAGCAGAGCCGAACGAAGTCGCCGACGGTGTAGGCGGTGCCGGTGGCGAGCACGTAGTCGTCGGGCGCGTCGGCCTGCAGCATCCGCCACATGCCCTCGACGTACTCGGGCGCGAAGCCCCAGTCGCGGACGGCGTCGAGGTTGCCGAGGTGGACGGTGCGCTCGAGGCCCAGCGCGATGCGCGCGGCGGCCCGGGCGATCTTGCGGGTCACGAAGGTCTCGCCGCGGCGCGGGGACTCGTGGTTGAACAGGATCCCGTTCACCGCGTACATCCCGTAGGCCTCGCGGTAGTTCCGCGCCGCCCAGTAGCCGTAGACCTTCGCCGCGCCGTAGGGCGAGCGCGGGTGGAACGGGGTCGCCTCGTTCTGCGGCGGCGGCGTCGCGCCGAACATCTCCGAGCTCGACGCCTGGTAGTAGCGGGTGTCCAGGCCGATCATGCGGATCGCCTCGAGCAGCCGGATGGTGCCCAGGCCGGTGGTGTCGCCGGTGAACTCGGGCTCGTCGAAGCTGACGCGCACGTGCGACTGCGCGCCCAGGTGGTAGACCTCGTCGGGCCGGATCCGCGAGAGCAGCGTGACCAGCCGCGACGAGTCCGTCAGGTCCCCGTAGTGCAGGAACAGCGGCACGCCCTTCTCGTCCGCCTCGTGCGGGTCGACGTAGAGGTGGTCGAGCCGGCCGGTCGAGAACGACGACGAGCGCCGCAGCAGCCCGTGCACCTCGTAGCCCTTGGCGAGCAGCAGCTCGGCGAGGTACGAGCCGTCCTGGCCGGTGATGCCGGTGATGAAGGCGGTCTTCACGAGATCTCCTGGGGGGTGAGCGCGAGAACGTCGGCGGTCGTGCGGCTGTCGGGGTCGGGCAGGTCGGGCACGCGCCGGTCGGCGAGGTCGCGGACCCAGGCGCCGTAGCGGGCGTGGGCGGCGGCGGCGCCGTAGGAACCGGTGGCGTAGCGACGGGCCGAGGCGGCGTGGCGGGCGGCGGCGCCGGGGTCGGCGACCAGCGCGAGCGCCGCGTCGACCAGGGCCTCCGGGTCGCCGGGGGCGACGATCGGCCCGGCGCCCGCCGCGCGGACCTCGCGGGCGGCCGCCGAGAGCTCGTTGGTCGCGGCGAGCACCGGGCGGCCCGCGGCGAAGTAGCTGGTCAGCTTGCTGGGCGCGCACATCTCGGCGACCTCGGGCCGCTCGTGCAGCAGCAGCACGTCGGCCGCGGCGAGCGCGGTGCGGAAGGCCTCGGTGGGCAGCGGGTCGACCACCGTGAAGCGCTCGACGCCGCGGGCGGCCTCGACGAGCCGCGCGCGCTGGTTGCCGTCGCCGAGCAGCACGAACCGCAGCGGCAGGCCGCGCTCGTCGGCGAGGCGGGCGGCGGCGACGACGCCGTCGAGACCCTGCTTGGCGCCGATGTTGCCGGCGTGCAGCACCACGGCCTCGCCCTGCGGCCAGCCGAGCTCCCGGCGGGCCGCGGTGACGTCGTCCAGCCGGCCGGCGGGCTCGAGGTGCGTCCAGTTGCGGATCGTCGTCACGCGCTCGGCGGGCAGGCCGGTGCGCAGCAGGGCGTCGCGCAGGACGTCGTGGACGGCGACGATCCCGTCGGCGCCGTCGAGCAGGGAGCGCTCGAGCCGGGCGACCGCGCCTGCGCCCCGGCCGCCCAGCGCGTCGGCCTCGGCGACCGCCGCGCCGTAGAGGTCCTGGACGATGACGCCGACCGGGCAGCCCCGCCCCCACGTCCGGGCGATCCAGCGCGCGGCGCCGACGCTCAGCAGCGCGGGGCTCACGGCCAGCACGACGTCGGGCCGGGGGCCGCGCACCGCCGCCGCGCGCAGGGCGAACACCGCCTCCATCCCGATCCGCGACGCCCCGGTGGGGCGGGCGGGGACGGGGTGCGGGACGCGGGTGACGCGCACGTCCCCGTCGCGCTCGCGGCGGGCCCGGCGGGCGCCGCGGTACTCGTCCTGCACGCGCCACTGCGGGTAGTGCGGCATGCCGGTGACGACGTGCACCTGGTGCCCGTCGTCGGCGAGCATCCGGGCCAGGCCCGTGGTGTAGGGGGCGATCCCGGTGGTCTCCGGGGCGTGGTTGAGACCGAGGAGCAGGACGTTGAGGGGGCGCTCGTGGTGCTGAACCGGTGCGGTCGACTCGAGCGGGGCTGCGGACATGCGTGTCTCCGGGATGCGACGGTGGCCGGGTCAGTACGCGCCGCGGGCGCCGACGACGGCGGTGACGGTGCGGGCGAGGATCAGGAGGTCGAGGCCGGGCGACCAGTTCTCGACGTAGCGCAGGTCGAGGCGCACGGTGTCCTCCCAGGACAGGTCCGAGCGGCCGCTGATCTGCCAGAGCCCGGTGAGGCCGGGGCGCACGAGCAGGCGCCGGCGGGCGTCCTCGGCGTAGGTGCCGACCTCCTCGGGCAGCGGAGGGCGCGGCCCGACCAGCGACATGGAGCCGCCGAGCACGTTGAACAGCTGGGGCAGCTCGTCGAGCGACCACCGGCGCAGCACGGCGCCGACCGGCGTCACGCGCGGGTCGCGGCGCAGCTTGAACAGGGGGCCGGCGCCGTCGTGCTCACCCTCGGGGCGGATCCGTTCGGCCCCGACGACCATCGAGCGGAACTTGACCATCGCGAACGGCCGGCCGTCCCGCCCGATGCGGACCTGGCGGTAGAACACCGGCCCGCCGTCGCGGCGCACCAGCACGGCGATCACCGCGAAGACCGGCGCGAGCACCAGGAGCGCTCCCGCCGCGGCGACCCGGTCGACCGCCGCCTTGACCGCGAGCGGACCACCGCGGAACGACGGCGGGCGCAGGCGCAGCAGCGGCAGCCCGTCGACCGGGGTGACGTGCAGACGCGGGCCGGCGATCTCCATCAGCCCGGGGTCGACGACGAGGTCGACGTCCAGGCCCTCGAGGCGCCAGGTGAGCTCGTGGAGCCGGCGCGGGGTCCAGCCGGGCGACGGGGCGACCGCGACGACCTCGGCGCCGGTGCGGTGGAGCTCGGCGGCGACGGCGTCCAGGTCGCCGACGACGGGCACGCCGGCGATCTCGGCGGCGCCGTCGGCGCCCGAGCCCGTGGCGGTGCACGCGGCGACGACCGTCCACCCGTGGCCCGGGACGCGGCGTGTGCGGGCGACGAGGTCGGCGACCGCTGCCGGCGCCCCGACCGCGAGCACCGTCGCCGTCCACCGGCCGCGGCGGCGGGCGCGGGCGACACCTGCGCGCAGCGCGAGGCGGCCGAGCGCGGCGACGACGCCGGCGGCGGGGACGGCGAGGAGGGCCCAGGCGTGGCCGACCGGGTCGGCGCCCGCCGCGGTCAGCACGAGCGCGAGCAGGGCGACGGCGACGGTCGCGGTGACCGTGCCGCGGGCGAGCCGGGCGAACTCGGCGCCGCCGGCCCCGATCGCCGCGGGATCCCAGGCGCGGGCGACGGCCAGGCCGGTGAGCTCCGCGACGACGGTGGCGCCGGCGAGGCCGAGCGTCGTGGGCGTGACACCGGCGACGGCGAGCGCGGCCGCGGTGGTCGCGACGACCGCACCGGCGTCGATGCCGACCGCCCAGCGCCGCAGCAGGGTGCGGTGGCCGTGTCGGTACCGGGCCGGGGTGGTGGCCGGGGTGGTGGTCCCGGTGGCGACCGTCAGGTGCGGTCGGGCCGGCACGACCACGGGCGCGGCGCCCCCCGGCCGTGTGACCGGTGAGTGCGCGGCCGCGGCTCTCGCCTCGCTGCTCATCGACGTCCTCCTCGCTGCGGGTGATCTCCGGACCCGCCGTTCTGAGGGGCGCATCGGGCGATCGAGCGAGGGCGCTACAGCCGGTTGTCGTAACTGAATGAGCAATTGGCTGCTTCACAGCGTCCGAACGGGGTAACAGAACGCGGACACGCCGACACGATCCGAGGTTTCGCGGTCAGGGCGAGCCGTACCGACGGCGGACCCGCCGGGTCGTGTCGCGAGACGGCCGGATCTTCACCCGATCCGGTCGTCCACCGGCGCACCGGCGTCATGTCCACGCGGCGGTGACGCGGATCGCGTCGGCCGCGAGCCGGGCCGGGGATGGTGATCGGGAGAACACCCGCCCGGGTGATGAGCGACGGGTGCGCGGGGGTGATCGCTCCGGGTGCTCCGTCGGGGCGATGTCATCGACCCGCAGGAGCACCCGCGGCGATCTTGTCGAGTGTCCTGCTGGATCCGGGGCCCGCCGAGCTGCGTCCAACCACGGTATGGACACCGAGAACGACCTCGCCGCCCTCCTGCGCCGACAGGACGGGGTGGTCAGCCGTGCGCAGGCCCTCGCCTGCGGTCTCTCCCGAGCAGCGATCAAGCACCGCCTGGCCCGAGGGCTCTGGACGCCGCTCTGGCCGAGCGTCTACCTGTCGGCGGCGCACACCCTCGGCCCGCGGGCTCGCCTGCGCGCGGCATCCCTGTGGCTGGGTGGGTCGGCGACCCTGATCGGCGCCGGCGCGGCCTGGTGGTGGCGCCTGCTCGACGAGCCGCCGGAGGTCCTCCGTTTCGCGGTGCCACCCGAACGCCGCGTCCGACCCCGGCGCGGCGTCCGAGCCGTACGGCGGGTCGCGTTCGGTCGGCGCAGCACGGTCGACGGCGTGCCGGTGGTGTCGAAGGCGTACGCCGTGGTCGACGCGGCCGCCGAGCTGGGCCTGCGTCGGGGCGCCGAGCTCATGGACCGCGCCCTGCTCACCGAGCGCGTCACGCTCGACGCACTGCAGCGCGCCCACCGCACGCGTCTCGGGCGACCGGGCTCGCGCACGGTCGCCCGCCTGCTCGCGCTCGCCGCCGGGGGTGCCCGGTCGGAGGCCGAGCGGCGCCTTCACCGGCTCCTGCGCGCGGCGGGGGTCGCCGGCTGGGTCGCCGATCACCGCGTCGTGCTGCCGAGGTACGGCCAGGCGGTGCTCGACGTCGCGTTCCCCGATGCCCGCGTCCTCGTCGAGGTCGACGGCTGGGCCTACCACCGCGACCTGCCCGCCTTCCGCCGCGACGTCGCACGGCAGAACGCGCTGGTCCTCGCCGGATGGACGGTACTGCGGGTGACCTGGCACGACCTCGAGGGCGACCCCGGCGCCGTCCTCGCGACGATCACCGACGCGGTGGCGTCGTCGGCATGATCCGCCCAGGTGCTCCGGCGGGTCGACCACATCGCCCCGGCGGAGCACCCGGGGCGATCACGACGCTTCTCGTCTCGACAGGGGCCGATCGGCGACGGAGGGTGCAGGGGTGACGTCCACCGACACCCCACCGGATTCCCGTGCCGATCTCGGCGCCGAGGACCTCGCCGCGCGCGTCGAGGCGTTCCTCGCCGAGCACGATCCGTCGACCACCGAGCCCGCCGCGTTCCTGCGCGAGCGCTTCGCCGCCGGCCTCGCCTGGGTCCACTACCCGGCCGGCCTCGGCGGCCTGGGCGCGGCGAACGGCCTGCAGACCGCGGTCGACGCCGCGTTCGCCGAGGCCGGCGCGCCGGAGAACCGGCCGCGCCTCAACGTCATCGGGCTCGGCATGGCCGCGCCGACGATCCTGCGCTTCGGCACCGAGTCCCAGCACCGGCGTTGGCTGCCGTCGCTGTGGACCGGCGAGGACATCTGGTGCCAGCTGTTCAGCGAGCCCGGCGCGGGGTCCGACCTCGCGGGCCTGGCCACCAGCGCGGTCCGCGACGGGGACGAGTGGGTGGTCAACGGCCAGAAGGTGTGGACGTCGATGGCCCACCACGCGCGCTGGGGCATCCTCGTCGCCCGCACCGACCCGTCGGCGCCCAAGCACCGCGGGCTGTCCTACTTCGTGGTGGACATGCAGGCGCCGGGCGTCGAGGTCCGCGGCCTGCGCCAGATCACGGGCGAGGCCGAGTTCAACGAGGTCTTCCTGACCGACGTGCGCATCCCCGACGACCAGCGCCTCGGGGAGGTCGGGCAGGGCTGGGCCGTCGCGCAGTACACGCTGATGAACGAGCGCGTCGCGATCGGCGGCGGCACCCTGCCCCGCGAGAGCGGTGCGGTCGGCCCCCTCGCGGCGCGCTGGCGCGAGCACCCCGAGGCGCACACACCCGGCCTGCACGACCGGATGCTGCGGCTGTGGGTGCAGACCGAGGCCGCGCGGCTGACCGCCGAGCGCCTCGGCCAGCAGCAGGCCGCCGGCCAGCCCGGGCCCGAGGGGTCCGGCGTGAAGATCACCTACGCGCGGCTGAACCAGGAGTGCTCGTCGCTCGAGCTCGAGCTGCGGGGCGAGGACGGCCTGCGCTACCCCGACTACACCGAGCGGCGTCCCGAGGTCGAGGACTACGGCAGCCGCGACGCCGCGTGGCGCTACCTGCGCTTCCGCGCCAACTCCATCGAGGGCGGCACCTCGGAGATCCTCCGCAACGTCGTCGCCGAGCGCGTGCTCGGCCTGCCCGCCGAGGCCCGCGCCGACAAGGACGTCCCGTGGAAGGACCTGCCCCGATGAGCGCCGCAGCAACGACCCCGAGCACTCCCGAGACCGGCGACCTCCTCTACTCCGACATCGAGGAGGACCTGCGCGCGAGCGTCCGGGCGCTCGTCGAGAAGCAGGCACCCTGGGACGCCGTCCTCGCCCGCACCGACACCGAGGAACCGGTCGACACCGACCTCTGGAAGCGGCTCACGCAGGAGATCGGCGTCGCCGGGCTCGCCGTGCCCGAGGAGCGCGGCGGCGCGGGCGCCTCGTGGCGCGAGGTCGCCGTCGTCGCCGAGGAGCTGGGCCGCGCGCTCGCGCCCGTGCCGCACCTGGGGACGGCCGTCGCCACGGCGCTCCTGCTCGGTACGGGTGAGGACGAGCTGCTCGCCGCCGTCGCCGCGGGCGAGCGCACCGCCGCGCTCGCGGTCGGCGCCACCCGCGGGGCCGGGCGCGCGGTGCCGGTGACCGTCGAGCGGCAGGGCGCGGGCGACCTCCTGCGCGGCACGGTCACCGCGGTGATCGACGCCGTCACCGCCGACGTCCTGCTCGTGCCGGTCTCGGGCACCGAGATCGCGGTCGTCGACGCTGGTGTCGACGGTGGTGGCGACGGCGTCACGCGCACCACCGCCGAGTCGCTGGACATGACCCGCCGGCTCACCGACGTCACCCTCGACGGCGCGCCGGCGCGGATCGTCTCCGGGGCCGACGTCGGGCACGCCCTGCGGATCGGGGCCGCCGTCCTCGCCTCCGAGCAGCTGGGCCTCGCCGAGCGCTGCCTCGCCGACACGGTCGCCTACCTGCGCGAACGGCACCAGTTCGGGCGGCAGCTGGCGTCCTACCAGGCGCTCAAGCACCGGCTGGCGGACCTCTGGGTGGCGATCACCCAGGCCCGCGCGACGGCCCGCTACGCAGCGCGCTGCGCCGCCGACGGCTCGCCGGATCTGCCGGTCGCCGCCGCGGTCGCGGCCGCCCACGGCTCCGAGGTCGCCCTGCTCGCGGCCGAGGACGCCCTGCAGCTGCACGGCGGCATCGGGTTCACCTGGGAGCACCCGGCGCACCTGTTCCTCAAGCGCGCCCGCGCCGACGCCCTGCTGCTGGGGTCGGCCGACCACCACCGCGCCGTGCTGGCGGAGCTCGTCGACCTGCCGGCCTGATGTCCGGTCGGGGGCGAGGCCTACCGTGACGCGGTGGCCTCGCTCCTGACGACCGACGAGCTCGACGGCCTCGGCGCCGACGCGTTCGATGCGCGCGACCCGCGGTCCGTCGCCCGGCGCATCGTCGCGGCGGTCGACGACGGCGGGCTGGCCGACCCCGACGACGCCGGCTACGCGCTGAGCCTCGCCGCCGACATCCACGAGCGTGCCGGCGACCACGACGAGACGCTGGCCCTCTCGGCCCGCTCGGTCACCGCCGGCGCGGGGACCGACGACGCCACCTGGCTGCACGCGATGCACGCGGACCGCCTGCTGCGCGCCGGCCGCGACGACGACGGGATGGCCGAGCTCACGAAGCTCCGCCCGCGGCTGCACCGCGAGGTGACCGCCGTCGGGGCGATCAGCGACGCGCTCACCGAGAACGGGCGGGCCGAGCTCGCCGAGCAGTGGCTCACCGCCGCGCTGCAGACCGCGATCGAGCGCGAGGAGCGGGCCACGTCGGCCTCCGGCCGGGACTCCGAGGAGCAGCTCGACGCCGCGGACGTCGTCGACGAGCTCGTCACGTGCCGCCGCCACGTCCGCGCCGACCTCGGCCGGGAACCCGACGAGTACGACGTGCTCGCCGAGGAGATGGACGCCGCCCCGGACCTCGTCTTCTTCCCGGAGGCGGAGTTCACCCGGCTCCTCGCCGCGCAGCCGGACGCGGCCGGCGAGCTCGGCGCCGACTGGGACACCCACCGCGCGCTGGTCGAGGCCGAGCTCCAGGACGCCGCGGCGGAGGGCGAGGTGCTCGATGTCGAGGTCGCGACCCCCGCCCTCGTGGCGGCGATCATCGACGACACCGACGCGGACCCCGCCGGGGAGCCCCTGGCCTGGCCGCCGGGCCGCAACGACCCGTGCTGGTGCGGGTCGGGGACCAAGTACAAGAAGTGCTGCCTGCCCCGGACCCGCGGTCGGGACGCACCGCTCGCGACACCGTCCCCCGCCGAGCCTGCCGAGCCCGCCGAGCCCGCCGAGCCCGTGGCGTCACCCGTCCAGGAGACGCCCACGCCGGCGCGTGCGTCGTCCGAGCGCGTCCTGCGGCGCGGCCCCGGGGCGCGGTCCCGGGCGCGGTGACCGTCAGCCCCGCGCCAGCCGGGGCAGCAGCGCCGACGCGATCACGATCATCGCCGCGGCGGCCACGACGAGCACCACGGCGTCGACACCGAGCCGCGCCGGGGTGCCGATGAGCAGGCCCCGCAGGGCGTCGACCTCGTAGCTCAGCGGGTTGACGTGGTTGACCCACTGCAGCCAGGTCGGCATGACGTCCACCGGGTACAGCGCGTTGGAGGCGAAGAACAGCGGCATCGTGATCGCCTGCCCGATGCCCATGAGCCGGTCGCGGGAGAGCACGACGCCGGCGAGCGTGATCGAGAAGCAGCAGAAGAACGCCGAGCCCAGCACCACGACCGCCGCCGCCGCCAGCAGCTTCAGCGGGTTCGCCGTGAACCCCACCCCGAGCAGCAGCGCGATCACGACCACGACGAGCGCCTGCACCAGCGCGCGGATGCCCGCGGCGAACGCCTTCGCGGTGACGAGCGCGGCCCGCGGCGTCGGCGTGACCAGCAGCTTCGCGAGCACTCCGGCGTCACGCTCCCAGATGACCTGGATGCCGTAGAAGATCGCGATGAACAGCGCGGACTGCGCGAGGATCCCCGGCGCGAGGAAGTCGAGGTAGGGGATCGAGCCGGTCGGGATCGCGTGGATGCGGCTGAACGTCGTCCCGAACACCGCCAGCCACAGGGCGGGCTGCACGGTGCGCGTGACGAGCTCGGTGCGGTCGTGGCGCAGCTTCTGGAGCTCCACGAGGCACATCGCCCCGATGCGGCGGACGAGCAGCGCGACCTCGGCCGCGGGCGAGAACCGGTCAGCCGACCCGGCGGGCGGTGCGGCGGGCAGCACGGACACTGCGCAGGCCTCCTTCCTCGGCCGGGCTCCCCGGCGTGAGCGTGTCGCCGGTGTGGTGGCGGAAGACGTCGTCGAGGGTCGCCTCGCCGCCGTTCACCGAGCCGAGGGCGGCCATGAGCTCGGCCGGCGACCCTTCGGCCCGCTTGCGGCCGCGGTGCAGCAGCGCCACCCGGTCGCAGTGCAGCTCGGCCTCCTCCATGGCGTGGGTGGTGACGAGCACGGTCATGCCGGTCTCGCGGCGCACCTCGTGGATGCGGTCCCAGACACCGGAGCGCGCGACCGGGTCGAGGCCCACGGTCGGCTCGTCGAGCACGAGCACCTGCGGCGCGCTGACCAGGGCCTGGGCGAGCTCGAGGCGCCGGATCATGCCGCCGGAGTACGTCGACGCCGTGCGGTCGGCCGCCTCGGTGAGGCCCATGGCGTCGAGGACGCCGGCGACCGCGTCGGACCGGTCGCGGCGGGGCACGTCGAAGAGGCGGGCGAAGAGCGCCACGTTCTCGCGCCCGGACAGCGAGGCGTCCGCGGAGAGCTGCTGGGGCACGTAGCCGAGCAGGCGCCGCACGCGCCGCCGGTGCCGGGCCACGTCGAGTCCGGCCACCGTGACGGTCCCCGGTGGGGCCGGCAGCAGGGTCGTGATGACGCGGATCGTCGTCGTCTTGCCCGCGCCGTTCGGGCCGAGCAGGCCGAACACCTCGCCGGGCGCGAGCGCGAGGTCGAGGCCGTCGACCGCGACGTGGTCGCCGAACGCGTACCGCAGGCCCCTCGTGACGACGGGTCCGCTCTCGCTCGCTGCCACCGGCATCCTCCTCGCACGTCGCTGCACCTCCATCGTCATCCCCCTCCGGCGCGCCCGCGAGCGCACCTTTCCTCGCGCCGGTGCCGACGTGTCGCACATCGGGCGGGTCCTACGCCGACGGCGGCGAGCCCGGTGCCGCGAGGCGCCCGGCCAGCCACGGCAGGGCGTCGGCGAACGCCGTCGAGGCGAACGGCCAGCTGTGCCGGCCGGGCTGCGTGTCGACCGCGCACGCGATCCCGTGCGGCTGCGCCTGCGCGCAGAGCGCCTGCGCCTCGGGCAGCTCCTGCCCGGTGGCGCCGCCGCCCCCGCGCCCGCCGACGCCGGCGTTCGCGGCGCCGGCTCCCCGTCCCGCGCCACCAGGACCCCCACCCGCGCCCCCACCCGGGCGGCGGTAAGCGCCGGGACCGTCGGACGAGTCGACGAACCGGCCCGCCGTGTCGGGGTACGGCGGGTGCCCGGCGAGGACCGTGGCCGGGTCGAACCGCGCCCAGGCCGCCGCGTCGCCGCCGTAGAGCCGCGCGATCGTCTGGTCCCTCGTCCCGACCTCGGGCCCGGCGTCGCCGGCGATGTCGACGAAGCTGTCGACCAGCTCGGGGTGCATCACCGCGAGGTCCACCGCACAGGTCCCGCCCATCGACCACCCGACGACACCCCACTGCCGCGGGTCGGGCGACGCCCCGAACCGCTGCTCGACGAAGGACACGACGTCGCGCGTGAGGTGGTCGGCGGCGGCGCCTCGCGGGCCGTCGACGCACTCGGTGTCGTTGTTGAACGTCCCGCCGGCGTCGACGAACACGAGGATCGGGGCGACGCCGCCGTGCGCCGCGGCGTAGCCGTCGGCCACCCCGGTCGCGTCGCCGATGCGCATCCAGTCCGCCGGGGTGTTGAACTCCCCGGCGATCATCATGACGACGGGCAGCGGCGCGCTGCCGGTGAACCAGGCGGGCGGGAGCCACACGTACTCCTCGCGGTGGGCGAACCCGCTCGCCGTCGCCGGGATGCTCACCGGGACGACGTGCCCGGTCGCCGTCGGGTTGCCGCGCAGCGACGCGAGCTGGTCGGCGTCGATCTGGTCCGGCAGCGGGCCGGCCGTCACCTCGCCCCAGCCCTCCGACACCGTGGTCACGTAGCCGACCCACTGATTGAGAACGACCGCGACGCACAGCACGCAGAGCGGGACCACGAGCACCGACAGCGTCCGCCGCCACCAGCGCGCGCCCGCCCAGCCGGCGACCACGAGCACCACGGCCGCCACCGTCAGCCCGACCCACACCCACAGCAGCAGCGGTGCCGGGTCAGAGGCGAGCCCGCTCCCCCGGAACGACAGCCACGCCGCGAGCGCACCGGCCGCGCCGAGCCCGACGACGACCGGCAGGCGCCGGCGGCGGAACCGCCCGGTCCGCCACCCCACCGCCACGATCAGGAGCAGCAGGACGAGCGCCTGGACGGTCCACGGGAGCCAGCCGTCGAGCAGGGACGGGCTGTGGCCGTAGCGGGGGACGGGCACGGATCCACCGTGCTCCGCGCCACCATCATCGCCGTGTGTGGTGGCGCGCCCACGGGCTGTGCAACCGCTGTGAATCTCCGTGGTCGGCGCGGCAGACTCGGCGCGTGGCCGGACGGAGAGCATTGCGGTGGCTGGTCCGCCGCGACCCCGGTCTGTCCGCGACGCGGAAGGCGGCGCGCGTGGCCGTCGTCGCCACGACCGCGTTCATGCTCTGCCGCTACGGGTTCGGCAGCCCCACTGCCGCGACGTACGCGGCGTTCGGGGCGATCGGGTTCGGGGTTCTCTCCCAGGTGGTCGGCACGCCCCGCGAGCGCACGCGCACCCTCGTCGCCTGCTTCGTCACCGGCACGGTGCTGCTCACCCTCGGAACGCTGCTGGCGGGGAGCACGTGGGCGGCGACGGCCGGGATGCTCGTCGTCGGCGTCGTCGTCGCGTTCCTGCCGATCGGCGGCCCGCGGCCGGCCGGCGTGGCCAACGGACTGCAGCTGCTGTACATCCTGCCGTCGTTCCCGCCGTTCGCCCCGGACACGCTGCCCGAGCGCGTGCTCGGCCTCCTCCTCGGGATGGGGCTGCTCGCGCTGGCCGACCGCACGCTGTGGCCCCCGCGCCCGCTCGAGAGCTACGCGTGCCGGGCCGCGGGGGCGGCGCGCGCGCTCGCCGACCTGCTGGACACGGTCGCGAGCGTCGGCGCCACGGACCTGCCGGCCCGCCGGGCGGCCGCCGCCCACGCGGTCGGGCGGCTGAAGCTGTCGGTCACGCCGTGGGAGGAACGACCGACCGGCCCCGAGGCGGAAGATCGCGGGCTCACGCACCTCGGGGCGGCCCTGCGCTCGGTGCAGGGGCGCGTCGAGGCCCTCCTCACGGCCGAGGAACGGGGTGCGGGCGCCGTGCCGGGGGACGCCGTCACGGCCCTGTCGGCCACCGCGGCGGCGCTGCGCCGGACGTCCGCGGCGCTGCGCGGGCACGGCACGCCGCCCGACGTCGCCGCCCTCGACGGGACCCGCACGGCCTACGCACGGCGCCGGATGGCCGCCATCGCGACCATCGACGGCGCCGACGCCGCGGTCGACCACGCCCGGTCGGCCGTCGCGGTCGCCCAGGTCCTCGCCGAGGCGCGCATCGCCGTGGCCGCCGCGCGGGTGGTCACCGACCCGCGCGACCGCACCGGCGTGCCCGACGATCTCGGCTGGTGGGCGAGGGCCCCGGTCGCGCTGCTGTGGCGCCGCCGCGTCCGGGCGCACCTGTCGCTGCGCTCGGTGTACCTCCAGAACGCCGTCCGCCTCGGGGTCGGCCTCGCCCTCGCCCGGCTCGTCGCCGGCGCGTTCGACCTGTCCCACGGGCTGTGGGTGCTGCTGGCGACGCTGACCCTGATGCGCACGTCGGTGACCTCGACCCGCGCGACGCTGCTGCCGGCGATCGCCGGCACCGCGCTCGGCGCGGTCGTGGCGGCCGGGCTGCTCGAGGTCGTCGGGCAGGACGCGGTCGTCTACGCCGTGCTCTTCCCCGTGCTGTGCGTCGCGTCGGTCCTCGGCGGGCAGCTCGTCGGCATGATCGCCGGGCAGGCGTTCTTCACCGTGCTCGTCGCCGTGCTGTTCGCCCAGCTCGCGCCGGCCGGCCCGTCGCTGGCCGGGGTGCGGCTGCTCGACGTCGCCGTCGGCGCGACGGTCGGGATCGCGGTCGGGGCGGCGGTCTGGCCGGCGGGCGGCCACGGCGAGGTCCGGCACGACGCGGCGCAGGCGCTGCACGCCCTCGCCGACCTCCTCGGGGCGACGGCGGCGTGGCTGACCGGGCGCGGCAGCCGCGCCGACCTCGCCGAGCGCCTGCGGGTGAGCGACCACCAGCTGCTCTTCTTCGAGGCCGACTTCCTGCAGTACCGCGCCGAACGGCGGCGGCGCCACGAGGACGACACCGACTGGTTCACCGTTCTCGGCGTCGTGCACCGGACGATGCGCGCGGTGCGCTCGGCCCTCGACGACACCGAGGGCATCGGATCCCCCGACCGGGAACCGGTGGCTCCGTGGCCGGACCTCGTGGCCCGCCTCGACCACGACGCCAGGGCCCTCGCCGACGGCTACACCGCGGTCGCGGAGGACCTCACCCTGCACCGCACGCCGCACGCCGTCCTCGGGGTCCCCGCCGACTTCGTCGACCGGGCCCTGCGCGCCGTTGCCGACGCCCCCGACCGCCGGGAGCACCCGGAGGCCACCCTGCGGCTCGTGGACGCATGGGGACGGCTCGGCTGGTCGGCGGACGACCTCACCGTGCTCGGTGTCGTGCTCGCGCCGGCCCGGGCACCGCGCCGGCGTCGTCAGCCGGCGTGAGCCGGGTTCACCCGGTGCCGGCCTGTTCACCCTCGGCGGCCCGGTCGTCCTCGCGGTCGAGCCGCGCGCGGCGCTGCTGCTCGCGCGTGCTGTAGGCGGCGGCCCGGACGTCGTCGGGCGACGTGAGACCGGACCCGACCGCGCCGGCGACGATGCCCATCGAGGTCGCCATCGACGCCACCGCGAGGTACGCCGACGGCCCGACCGGGTGGCCGAGCGTCGCCGCCAGCGTCGAGGGCGGGATCACGACCGCGGCCGCGGTCCCCGCGAGCACCAGCAGCAGGGCGTAGCAGCACACGACGCCGAGCACGATCGTCGACGTCGTGGCCGCGTTGTAGAGGTGCACCTCGGCGCGCAGCCGGCGCGATCGCGGGTGTTCCCAGAGGTGGTTGTCGGCGACGAGCCAGGTGCTCATCGCCGCGACCGCGAGCACCGCGACGAGGGCGAGCCGGCCGGGACCCGCCTCGCCCGCGAGTGCCCAGATGTTCGAGTAGAAGATCCCGAACGCGGCACCGGCCGCCGCCGCGGCGAGGGCGGTCGACAGGCTCGGGACCAGGCGCCACGGCCGGTTGCTGCGGACCATGCCCGCGAGCAGGCGCAGGCGCCCGCGCGTCCCCGTCAGCGCGAGGTGGCTGTCGATGCCCTCGTGCTGCGACGCGATCCGGCAGATGGGCGGGGAGAGGAGGGTGGGTCGGGTCGGTGTGGCGGTCGCGGTCGTGGCTGTCGGGTCGGCGAGCCCGTGGGCGAGCAGGTCGACCACCGCGGTCCGCAGCCGCCGTCGCAGCGCGACCGCCCCGAGCGCGGGCACGGAGACGAGACCGACGCCGTCGTCGGACCCGAAGTCCGACACCAGCGGCTCGGTCCCCGCCCGGCGCGGCAGGTCGGTGACGATGACGACGACGTCCCAGCCGTGCCGGCGCTGGTGCTCGCAGCCGGTGCGCAGCATGGGCATGAGGCCCTCGGCGTCGAGCCCGACCGGGCCCTCGGCGGTCTCCACGCGCCAGGTGCGGCCGGGCAGCCGCCAGGCCAGGAGGTCGGGGAGGTCGCTCGCGACCTGGGCCGCGAGCTTGGTGGGGAGTCCCGGGTCGGCGAGGAGGCCGACGGTCCGGATCGTGTTCCCGGGAGTCTCGGGGTCGTCGGTGTTTCCAGTGGTCTCGGGGGCCTCGTCCTGTCGAGGCACCGTGGAGGTCATCGGGGCTTTCTCCTGGTGGCAGAACAGCAGAGACCGCCACGGGTGCCTGACAGATCGAGCGCATCGAACGCGCATCGAGGCCTCGGCCGCCGCAGCGATCTCGCGGGGGTATGGATGACGTCCCGCCACCATCTCGACGGGCCGAGGAGGAACCGGCCGGAGTCGGCGGTTCGTGCTCACCCACCGCGTGCCCGGTGCGCCTGCCGTTCAATCCCACGCGGTCCTACTCTCCGACGCGTGTGCGAGGAGACACCGACCGCCGACGAGGTCCGGCTCGCCGCGCCCCGACCGGCGCCCGGCGCCGCGGTCGACCCGATCGCCCTCGCGCCCGTCGACGACCTCACGGTCACGGTCCTCACCGACAACCTCTTCGACGCGCTGCTCGCGGGCGACGCCGTCGCCACCCGCGCACGGACGGGGACGGGCCCTCGCGTCGCGGGCGAGCAGTACACCGACGGGCTGGCCGCGCCCGGTCTGGTCGCCGAGCACGGCTTCGCCGCCGTCGTCACGGTGCGCCGCGGCGCCCACGAGCACACCCTGTTGTTCGACACCGGCATCTCCCCCGACGGGATGGCCGGCAACGGGCGCCGGCTCGACGTCGACCCGTCGACGTTCGCCGCCGTCGTCCTGAGCCACGGCCACGGCGACCACACCGGCGGCTTCCCCGGACTCGTGCGCTGGCTCGGTCGTCACGCGCTGCCGCTGGTGCTCCACCCGGGCGCCTTCACCCCGCGTCGGCTCGTCCCGCCGGGCGCGCCGCCGTTCGCCATCCCGACCCTGTCGCGCCGCGCCCTCGAGGGCGAGGGCTTCTCACTCGTCGAGCGCCGCTCGCCCTCGGTGCTCCTCGAGGACTGCGTGCTCGTCACCGGCGAGGTCGACCGCGTCACCGACTTCGAGACCGGCCTGCCCCACCACGAGGGCCACGTCGACGGCGCGTGGCGGCCCGACCCGTGGATCGTCGACGACCAGGCGCTCGTGGTGAACGTCCGCGACCGCGGTCTCGTCGTGATCACGGGCTGCGGCCACGCCGGCGCGGTCAACATCGCCCGCCACGCCCTGCGACTCACGGGCGTCGAGCACCTCCACGCCCTGCTCGGCGGCCTGCACCTCTCGGGTCCCGGCTTCGAACCCGTCATCGAGCCCACCGTCGCGGCGCTGGCCGACCTGGCGCCCGACGTCGTCGTGCCCGCGCACTGCACGGGCTGGCGCGCGCAGATGCGCCTCGCCACCGACCTGCCCGACGCCTTCGTGCCCGGCTCGGTCGGCAGCCGCTACCGCTTCGGCTGACCGGCCGTCGCCGATGACCTCGAGCTCGGGACCCGGTCGGCGGCGGTCAGAGTGACACGGGATGCCGCCCGCCGGGACGCGGTCTTCGGTCGGGGTCCACCCAGCTCGGCGGCGTGAACCACGGCCGGCCCCCGACCATGGCGATGGTCCAGTCGCTGTGGTGCACCAGCTGGTGGTGGTACAGACACAGCAGGCACAGGTTCTCGAGGCAGGTCTCGCCGCCGTCGACCCAGTGATCGAGATGGTGGGCGTGGCAGCGCCGGGGCCGTCGGGTGCAGCCGGGGAACGCGCAGCCGCCGTCGCGCAGGTTCAGCGCGCGGCGCATCGCGTCGGTGACCGCGCGGGAGCGCCGCCCGACGTCGAGGGGCTCGGAACGCGTGCCCAGCACCATGGGGATGATCTCGGCGTCGCAGGCCCAGCGGCGCACGGTGTGCACGTCGGCCAGGGCCTCGCCGTCGAGGGTGCCGTGCCCGGTGGCCCGGCGCAGCCACCGGTGGTCGATGGTGATCGTCAGTAGCGCCCGGCCCGCGGACGCCGGCGCGGACGTCTCCGTCGGCTCGGGGAGCCGTGGGCCGGGGATCAAGGCACCCTGCGCGGCATCCTCAGCGGGGCCCGCGCCGACCTCGGCGTCGACCTCGGCCTCGCCTTCGCGGCGCGTGTCGGTGATCAGCCCGCCGGACCCGGCCGCGCCGGCGAACAGCTCGATCAGCGTGTCGGCCTGCCGGGCGGCGAGCCCGCGGTGGTCGTCCGGGCCGGCCGGGGCGGACATCACGTCGAACCCCTCGTCGATCAACGCGGCGGCGGCGGTGTCGCGGATGCTCCCGCGCAGATCCAGCGTGCCGTCCCGGCGGCGCAGCACCCGCACCTCGTCCGGGCCGTCGCCCGCGGGCTCCGGAGCCGCCCCGTCGGGGTCGAGGTGGGCCAGCAGGCGTGCCGCCGCCTTCTCGAGGCCGCGCGGCCCCAGCTCCCGGGCGTCCTCGGCCAGCCTGCTCTCCGCCTCGGCCACCACCGCCGGCGCGAGGTGCTCGAGCTTCTCGATCCTGGCCATGGTCCGGCGGATCACCGCCACGTGCGCCGAGCTGATCGCGCCGGTGGCGAGTGCGTCGGCGGTGCCGGGGTAGCGCGCCGCCAGCGGCTCCCCCGACAGCGCCCGCTGCGGCACGAGGTCGCGAGACTCCGCGACCAGCCGGGTCGCCTCGGCGCGGTCGTACCGGCCCAGCTCGGCGACCAGCCGGTCGACCCACCGGTCCCCGGTGAGCTCGGCGACCCCGCGGCGGTCGAGCTCGGCGACGTCCTCGAGCAATCGGTAGTGCTCGACGTTGCGGGCGACCATGCGCGCGCGGGCGCGAGCGAGCATCTCCCGCTCGGCCGCACCCACCCGTTCGCTCACGTGTTCGAGTGTACACGACACCGGCGACACAGCACGACAGGAGACGACACCGGCGACGAGTCGTCAACTCGGCGCGAACGCCTCCCGCAGCGCCCGCAGGTCGGCGCACAGCGCGTCGCGACGGTCGCGACCCAGGACGCCCACGACGCGCTCCTCGACCTCCGGCACCAGGCCCTGCGCCAGCGCGATGACGTCGGAGCCCCGGTCGGTCGGCACGACGAGCTTCGCGCGGCGGTCGGTCGGGTCGGGGACGCGGACCACGTAGCCGTGCTCCTCGAGATGGCGCACGAGCTCCGCCATCGCCTGCTTGGTCATCTGCGCCCGCTCGGCGAGCAGGCTGACCGTCGTCCCGGTGTCGTCGAGGTACTGGAACACCGCCGCGTGCGCCGGACGTACCGCCTCGTGACCGTCGTGGGCGAGCCGGTCGAGCACGACGTCGTTGAGCGCGACGAAGGCCTCCCGGAGCAGCACAGCGAGGTTGGCCGGCCGCTCGTGGCCGGCCAGCACCGGGATGCGGGTGGACATTCGACAGGCCTCCTGTCTATCGTCGCCATATGGACAAGCTTCCTGTCGATATTGCCACCGCGGAGCGCATCCAACTGGGCGGGGACGAGATCGTCGTGCTCGCGACGAGCGAGGCGACGGACGGCGCGCTGTTCGCCGTCCTGGTCCGGATGCCACCGGGCGGCGGACCACCCGTGATGCACCGGCACGCGCCCGGCGAGGTCTACCACGTGCTCGCCGGCGAGTTCGCCTTCTACGTCGCGGGCGACGACGGCCGGGTCACACGCACCACCGCCGCGGCCGGCGAGGTCATGCCCCTGGCCGGCGGCACGCCGCACACGATCCGCAACGAGACCGGCGCCGACGCGGAGGCGTTCGTCGTCCACGCGCCGGGCGCCCCGATGGAGGGCTTCTCCCGCGCCGTGGCCGCCCTCGCCGCCGACGGCGAGCCGACCATGGAGGCGGTGCTGGCGGTCGCCGCGCGGAACGGCATCGAGCTGCTCGGCCCCGTCCCGGAGGTCGCGGCGTCCGTCTGAGAGAGATCAGGAGCGCGTCAGGCACCTCCCGAGCCGCGACGGGGTGCGTACAGCACTCCTGATCTCCAGCAGCCCCCGTACGGCGTCGCTGCTCTGGTCCTCAGCCCACGAACCCCGACGTCTCCTGGCGCGGCAGGCAGTAGATGCCGTCGTAACCGGCGGCGACGTCGACGGGGATGTGGGTCGTCGCGTGCCGGATGCTCTGCGGGCCGCCGACGTCCCCGCGGGCCGCGCGCAGGTCGAGCAGCACCGGCGCCTCGCCGCGCTCGCGCACCGCCTGCTCCACGCCGTCCGGCGCGGGATCGCCCAGGGGTTCGGGGTGCACGGTGATCCCGTGGCGTCCGGCCTCGTCGACCGCGAGGCCCGTGGTCGTGCCGGCGAGCGCCGTGAGGCCGACGACGGCGTAGTCGTCGCCGTAGGTCTCGGCGAGCAGCGTCCCCGTCGACGGGGCGGTGACGCCGGGCAGGAAGGTGAAGGGGACGCGTTGCGCGTGACCGTTGTGCAGGAGCAGGACGATCCGCTCGCCGGGGCCCGCCCACTCCCGCAGGCGCCGCACGGTCTCGGCCATGTAGACGTCGCGCGACGACACGACGCGCGACGGCGGATCGGGCGCGAACAGGACGGCGAACTCGCGCAGCTGCTCGTCGAGGCGCAGTGCCCCGAGCGCCAGGTGACGCTCGACCGACGCCGGCGGCCCGAGCGCCTCCACCCGCAGCAGCACCCGGGTCAGCGCGGCGGTGGCCCGGTCGCGGGCGTCCGCGTCGAGGGCGGCGTAGCGACCCGGTGCGAGGCCGTTGTTCGCGGCCGCGTAGCCCGCCGTCGCCGCCAGCGCCGCGTCGACGAGCGCGTCCACCGCGGCCCCGAGGGACTCCCGCACCCGTCGCAGCGCGGGCTCCGGCGACCCTCCCGAGCCGGGCAGGTCGAGGCCCACGAAGCGCACCCGCCCGCCCTCGACGACGTGCGAGCGCAGCCCGCCGACCAGCTCCCGCATCTCCGCGGCGTCGCCCGCGCGGAACGTGAAGCCGTCGTGGGCGAGCCCGTTCCACTCCGTGGCCGCTCCCTGCACCCACGCGTCGACCGGGGCGCTCTCCGCGAAGCCCGACTCCAGCGCCACGACGCCGAACCCCCGCTCGCGCACGAGGTGCCGGACCAACCGCGCCCGCAGCTCCCCGAACTCGCGGATGCCGTGGTTGTTCTCCCCCAGCGCGACGACGTGGGCGTCGCCGACCAGGGCGTCGAACGCGGAGAGATCGTCGGCAGGCGTCACGCGGACGGCCTCGGGGAGGCTCACGGGCGCATCCTCGGGCACGCACCGCGGGGCCGTCCAAGCACTTCCCGGACCGGTCCCGTCAGCCGAACGAGTGGTGTGTCGCACGGGCGATAACGACGGGCGGTCACCCGGCGACACCCGGGGCATCAGCGTTCCATCGGGGGAACGCGTCGGGGACCATCGGGGGAAGATCATGGGTGTTCTGGCCGCAGTCGGTGCGCTGGGTGTCGGTGTGGGCGCGTTCGTCGCCACCCCCCTGGTGAGCATGTCCCGCCGGGGCACGATCGACGAGCGGGCCGCTGCCGGTGTGCGCGAGCAGGCCGCCCGGGCCGCGATGGTGCGCCGCGCGCAGCGGCGCTCCGCGATCGTCGCGAGCATCCCCGCGCCCCGCCACGCCGCCCACGACCAGCAGCGCTCGCCGCTCGCCGGCTGACCTGGATCGGGGCGCTCCTCCCGGGCTGTTAGCGTCCTGCGCTCGACCGGACCGGCGACCCGGGGGGATCGCGATGACGCAGGAACGGCACAGGGCATGGGGGCTGCTCGCCCTCGCGGCCACGATCGTCACGGCCCTCGCCGTCACCGCCGCCTGCGGCTCGGCGCCGACGGGACCGCCACCGGAGCCCGGGCCCGCGCAGGCCGCCACGGCCCGCGACGCCCGCGCCGCGGCGCCGGGTGCCCAGGAGAGCCCCGTCGCCTTCGCCGACCAGCGCCTCGCCGCGACGGCCGACACCCTCCAGCCGCCGAACTACCCGACCCGGACCAGCCCGGACGGGTCGTGGCAGACCAAGGAGGCCGACGACTGGACGGCCGGCTTCCTGCCCGCGACGCTCTGGCGGATCTTCGAGCGCACCCAGGACCCGGCGTGGCGTGACCGCGCCGTCCGCTGGACCCAGCCGCTGACGTCGGAGACGTCGCACGACGACGGCGACCTCGGCTTCAAGATGTACATGACCTTCGCCGTCCAGCACCAGCTCACCGGCGACGAGCAGGCGAAGCAGACGGCGCTCGCCGCCGCCGACACCATCGCGAAGCGCTTCAAGCCGACCGTCGGCGTCATGCGCATGTGGGACGACGCCGACGATCCCGGCGACGTGCGCGTGAACATCGACGCGATGATGAACATGGAGCTCCTGTACTGGGCCGGGCAGAACGGCCGCCCGCAGTACACGGCGATGGCGAACAGCCACGCCGACCGGACGCTGCAGGACATCGTGCGTCCCGACGGCAGCACCTTCCAGTTCGCGTCCTGGAACCAGCAGACGGGGCAGCTGACCCGCCAGTACACCGAGCAGGGCGCCGCGGACGATTCGACGTGGGCCCGCGGCCAGGCGTGGGCGGTCTACGGCTACGCGATGGCCTACCGGTACACCCAGAACCCGCGCTACCTCGAGACCGCGCACCGGACCGCGGACTGGTTCATGTCGCACCTGCCGCCGGACCACGTGCCGTACTGGGACTTCAACGTGCCGCAGGACCCGTCGCAGCCCCGCGACACCTCGGCCGGCGCGGTGGTCGCGAGCGGCCTGCTCGCGATGAACGAGCTCGACGCCGACCCGGCGCAGAAGAACGCCGACGTCGACGGGGCGCGCACGCTGCTCACCCCGCTCTCGGCGCCGCCCTACCTGTCGCGGGGCACGAACACGCCGTCGGTCCTGCTGCACGGCACCCAGAACGTGCAGGAGGGCCAGGTCGACACCGGCATCCAGTTCGGCGACTACTACTACGTCGAGGCCCTCAACCGCTGGGAGCGCCAGGTGGGCCCGGCGACGCAACTCATAGCCGGCTGACGCACGCGCTCCGCCCGCACCGGGAAGCCTCCTCGGTGATGGACACCGACCGCACGCGCCGCCGCACCGCCCGGCGCCACGCCGAGGTGCACGGCGACCACGTCGCCTTCTGGGACTCCGGCCCGGTGGACGGCGACACCCCCGACGGCGAGCTCGTCCTGCTCGTGCACGGCATCGCCGGCTCGGCGCACACGTGGAGCCCGCTGCTCGCGGAGATGGCGCGACGCCGGGACACACACCGGTTCCTCGCCCCCGACCTGCTCGGCCACGGCTCGTCGTCGGCGCCGTGGGCCGACTACTCCCTCGGCGGGTACGCGACCGGGCTGCGCGACCTGCTCGTCTCCCTCGGCCACACGCGGGCCACGGTCGTCGGGCACTCCCTCGGCGGCGGGATCGCCCAGCAGTTCGCGTTCCAGTTCCCGCAGCACACGAGCCGGCTGGTGCTCATCGACTCCGGCGGCCTCGGGCGCGAGGTGAGCCCCGCGCTGCGGGCGGCGACGCTGCCCGGCGCCGACTGGGTCGTCCCGATGCTGTCGTCGGGGCCCCTCGTGCGCTGGGGACGGCGGCTGGTGGACAACGTCCCCAGGCTGTCGTCGCCGTCGGCGTCCGAGGCCGGGCGCGCGCTCGCGTCGCTGGCCGACCCGGTGCACCGGCGCGCGTTCCTCCACACCGCGCGCAGCGTCATCGACGCCGGCGGCCAGCGGGTGCGCGCCACCGACCGCCTCGACCTGGCCGCGGACCTCCCCCTGCTCATCGCCTGGGGCACGGCGGACACCCTCATCCCCGTCGACCACGCGCACCGCGCCCACGACATCGTGCCGGGCAGCGAGCTGGCGCTCTTCGACGGCGCCGGGCACTTCCCGCACTGCGACCAGCCCCGGGCCTTCGCCGACCGGCTGCTGCGGTTCGTCGCCGAGCACCCCCCGGCGACCCTGGACTCCACGGACCTCGCCGACCGGATCGTCGCCCACACCGACCTGGACCGGTCGGCCGGCCCGTCTCACTGACCGGACCGAGAGCTGGGACGACGCCCCGGCCGGTCGCAGGCTGTCCGGAACCCACCACGGGGAGCCACCGGGAGCCCGCTCATGACCAGTGCATCCGAGATCCGGCACAGCCCGCGCAAGGCCGTGCTCGCGAGCTGGATCGGGACCACCGTCGAGTACTACGACTTCGCGATCTACGGGCTCGCGTCGTCGCTGGTGTTCGCGAAGCTGTTCTTCCCGACCTTCGACACCCTGTCCGGCACGCTCATCGCGCTCTCGACGTTCGGCGTCGGCTACGTGGCGCGCCCGCTGGGCGGCGTGGTGTTCGGCCACCTCGGCGATCGGATCGGGCGCAAGGCCGTGCTGGTCACGACGCTCGTGCTGATGGGCGGGTCGACGTTCGTCATCGGCCTGCTCCCGACCTACGCGAGCATCGGGGTCGGGGCGCCCGTGCTGCTCGTCGCGCTGCGGATCCTGCAGGGCCTCTCGGTCGGCGGGGAGTACAGCGGCGCGGTGCTCATGACCGTCGAGCACGCCGAGCCGCACCGTCGCGGGTTCCGCGGCGCGCTGGTCAACACCGGCACGCAGGCCGGCATGATCCTGTCGAACGTCGTCTTCCTCGTCGTGCTGACGCTGCCGCAGGAGACCCTGCTGAGCTGGGGCTGGCGGGTGCCGTTCCTGCTCTCGGCGATCCTCGTCGTCGTCGGGTTCTGGGTGCGGATCACGCTGGAGGAGAGCCCGGCGTTCCTCGAGGCGCGGGCCTCGGGCCTGGTGCGCAAGCTGCCCGTGCTCGACGTCCTGCGTCAGGGCTGGCGCAACGTGCTGCTCGTGGCGTTCGCGACGATCGCGGCGGGGACGATGTTCACGGTCACGACCGTCTACTCGGTGTCCTACGGCAAGACGATGCTCGGGCTGTCGAACACCGCGGTGCTCGCGGCGCTGCTGCCGGCGGCGCTGTTCCTCATGGTGCTCGTGCCGTGGTTCGGGCACCTCGCCGACCGCGTCGGCGTCCGCAAGGTGTTCCTCTGGGGTGCCGCGGGCCTCGTCGTGACGCCGTTCGTCTGGTTCGCGCTGCTGAACACGCGCTCGTGGTTCCTGATGTTCCTGGGCTTCCTCGCGATCTTCATCCCGTACGCGGCGAACTACGCGATGTACCCCGTGTTCTTCTCCGAGGCGTTCCCGGCGATGCTGCGCTTCAGCGGGCTCTCGCTGGGCTTCACGCTCGGCACCATCCTCGGCAACGCGTTCGCGCCCGCCATCGCGACCTCGATCCAGGACGCGACCGGCGGCTGGGTCGGCATCGCGGTCTACATGGCCGTCGGGTCGCTGATCTCGATCGGCGCCGGGATCGCGCTGCGCAGCGACCACCCCACCGAGGAGCCGGTCAGCCCCGAGCTCTCCGCAGGAACGCCAGGCTGATCTCGTTGTAGCGCGCCGCCTGCTCGTGCTGCGGCCAGTGGCCGCAGTGCTCGAGCAGCTCGAGCTGCGACCCGGGGATCGCCTCGTGCATCCGCGTCGCCTCGGGGACCTCGCCGAACGGGTTCTCCCGTCCCCACACCACGAGCGTCGGGACGGTGATGCGGCCCAGCTCCTCGGGCGTGAGCAGGTTGCGCTGCCGGCGCTCCATGTCCTGCAGCGAGAGCAGGTTGTCGACGTTCTTGACGAACTCCGGCGCGTGGTAGATCGCGTGCCGGACCTCGACGAGCTCCTCGGTGGCGTTCGCCGGGTCGGCCATGAGCAGCTGGAGACGCTGGCGGGTGAGCTCGACGTCGTCGCTCTCGACCGCCTGCTTCGTGCTCGTGCGGATGCGGTCCATGACCTCGGGGTTCGCGACGGTCCCGCCCGCGCAGAGCAGCTGGAGGCTCCGCAGCCGCTCCGGGCGCGTCGTCGCCAGCCGGGCGCCGACCCAGCCGCCGAGCGACTCCCCCACGATGTGCGCGCGCTCGACGCCGACCGCGTCGAGGTAGGCGACGAGGTGGTCGACGTAGTCGGCGATCTCGTAGGGACGGTCGGGCTTGCCGGTCCAGCCGTGGCCCAGCATGTCGATCGCGTGCAGGTCGTACGCGGCGTGCGCGGCGACGTTGCGGGTGAACGCCTCGAGGTGCCCGCTCGTGCCGTGCAGGAACACGACGGCCTCGGCGTCCGGGTCGCCCGCGCGCAGCGTGCGGGTCTCCACCCCGCCGGCGACGACGTACTCCAGCCGGAACGGCAGCGGGCTCAGCTCGGTCCAGATGCTCACGACGGGGCTCCCTTGTTGATCCGGTGCACCTGGGTGTTGCTGCGGGCGGCGAGCCGGCGCGCGAGCACGGCGACCGGCGGCAGCGCGAGCAGGACGATGACGAGGCGCTTCACCGGGCGGCCACCTCCTCCTGCAGCGACCCCGAGAGCGCGCCCGGCGACGGTGCGGACTCCAGGAACCCCCGCACCACGCTGTGGAACGCCTCGG
The DNA here is from genome assembly GCF_054796175.1 of Actinomycetospora sp. C-140. Lineage (NCBI taxonomy): Bacteria > Bacillati > Actinomycetota > Actinomycetes > Pseudonocardiales > Pseudonocardiaceae > Actinomycetospora > Actinomycetospora sp. C-140. Next base: position 39,994 of record NZ_JBTWNF010000009.1, read on the forward strand.
GGCGCTCCTCCTGCAGGTGGTGGGAGGCGTGGTCCATGACGTGCAGGTTCCCGCGCGGCACCATCCGGGCCAGCATCAGCGGGTAGTCGGGCGTGAGGAACGCGTCCTGCATGCCCCAGATGAACAGCACCGGCGCCTGGAGGCGGCCGAGCTCTCCCGAGAGGTCCTGCCAGTCGCCGCGCGGCGAGTCCGACATGGCCGCGAGCTCGCGCTCGCCGGGGTCGAGGCTCTGCCGGTAGCGCAGGTCGAGGGTCTCCTCGGGCAGGGCGTCCGGGTCGTACCACTCCAGCCGCGTGATCAGCGCGCGCATCTTCTCCCGCGTCGGGCCCTCGCCGCCGTAGTAGGCGTCGCGGGCGTTGCGACCGCGGCGCCCGCCCTCGGGCAGCGGCGCGAGCGGGCCGTGGAACACCGGCATGCTGCCGGTGATCACCAGCGACCGGACCCGCTCCGGGTGGGTCGCCGCGAGCGCGATCGCGATCGTGCCGCCCCAGGAGTTGCAGACGAAGTCGGCACGGTCGACGCCGAGGGTGTCCATCAGCGCGACGGTCTTCGCCGCGTGGTGGTCCCACATCGGGCCGGTGATCCGCGACTTCTCCGACCCGCCGTACTGGTGGATGTCGACGAGCAGGCAGCGCCGGTGCGCGGCGAAGAGCGGCGCGACGGGGCCGAAGTCGGTCCACGCGCTGCAGCCGGGCCCGCCGCCGTGCAGGAAGATCGTGTCCGGACCCGTGCCCAGGTCGTGGTAGTGGTACGTCACGCCGCCGCCGTCGGCGTAGTGGCTCTGCGGGGGTGGGGCCATCGGCGTGAGCCTCCTCAGCTCGTCAGGTCGAGCGCCGTGCGCGCGAGGACCTCGCACAGGCGGCGCATGGCGCGGACGTCGACGGTGTTCATGCCGCGGGAGAAGTCCTGCGCGGGGTCGGGGTCGAGCGACGGGTCGGCGACCTTGGGCATCCCGACGCGCGCGGTGGGGATGCCGCGGGCGCGCAGGATGTTGGCGTCGGTCGCGCCGCTCATGTCCGGCACGGGCGCGTGCGGGCGGCCGTGGGTGGCCTCCCAGGCGGCGATCGTGGAGCGCACCACGGGGGTGTCGGGGTCGGTCGCCGTCGCCGGGATCGCCAGCACCATCTCCAGCCCGATCTCCGGGTCGATGCCGGCCAGGAACGCCGCCAGCTCCTTCTTGATCGCCAGCGGTGTGTCCCCCGGCGCGACGCGGACGTCGAGGCGCAGCCGGCAGACCGCCGGGGTGACGGCGAGCATCCGCTCCCACCCGCCGGCGACCGCGCCGATGACGCCCTGCGGTGCGGCGGTCGCGGTGCGGTGGCGGGCCGGGTAGTCGGCGAGCCACTGCTCGAGGCGCCCCGCGACCTCGCCCGCGACGACGATCGGGTTGCGGTACGGCAGGCGGTGCCGGCTGCCCGCGTAGGTGTGGATCCCGGGCACGGTGACCTCGAACCACGCGAGCCCCACCTCGTCGTGGGCCACGAAGTCGCCGGGCTTCGCGATCACGGCGTGGTCGGCGTACCAGCCGCGCTCCAGCAGGAACGAGGCGCCGACGCCCTGGCCGGTGTTCGCCCGCGCCGGGTAGCCCGGGGCCTCGACGGCGTTGGTCGGCATCCCGCCGGCCCCGAACGCGACGACCAGGTCGCCGCCCAGCCCGGGACCCACGGCTCCGAACGCCTCGGCCAGCACGAGCAGGCACGCGGCGTGGCCCTTCGGGTTGCTCGCACCGAGCCCGGAGACGTACGGGCCCTCGTCGCGCGGCTCGGGGCGCATGTCCGGGCGCAGCGACGGGCCGATCCACGGGACGTCGATCGCCTCCTCGCCCGTGGTCAGCGTGTCGATCGGGGCGTAGAGCATGACGTCGTCACCGGTCCCCGCACCGCGGAGGCGCCCGGCGGCGCTCGCCTGCTGCTCGTCGATCGGGACGGTCGTCGCGGCGAGTCCAGCGGCGCCCATCCGGTCGGCGAGCAGCCGGGCCAGCGGGGCCTCGCGGCCGGTCGGGCTCGGGATCGCGGTGACGGCGTGCGCGGCGGCGCGCAGGCGGTCCTCGGTGACCTCGGCGAGGATCTTCTCCAGGACGCCGTTCACGGCGCGGTCCCGGGCTCGATGAGGGCGACGCCCATCCCCGTCAGCCACTCCGGCATCGCCGCGTAGGCCAGCGACCGGCCGGGCGCGAAGTCCAGCGCCGCGGCCATCGTCAGCCACGTCCGCAGCTCCTGGCCCCCGTTGCCCGCGGCCCGCTCGATGTCGGCCGACGTCCACATCCCGTAGGTCGCGAGCGCCCCGCGCTCGAGGTCGGCGAGGAACGCCTCGTCGAACTCCTCGGCGATCGCGGGCCGGGCGGCGGTGATGATCTGGCGGCGGCGCCCGTCGTAGGACTCCCAGTCGCCGCGGCCGTTGAGCCAGGCCTGCACGAGGAACTCCTCGTCCTCGCCGTGCGGGTCCCGCCAGTCCGACGGCCACGGCAGCCGGTGCGACAGCCCGCCCGAGGCGATGACGGCGACGCGCAGGTCGCCGGGCAGGGTCGCGACCGCGTCGGCGAGGTTGCGCCCGAGCGCGGTGCACCGGTCGACGCGCGGCAGCGGCGCGGCGAACACGTTGACCACCAGCGGGATCACCGGCACCGCGAGGTCGCGCAGCAGGTACTGGATCGCGTGGGTCTGGCCGTGGTCGATCTGCAGGCGCGCCGAGAGGGCGACCTCGGTGCCCCGGTCGACCAGCTCCTCGGCCAGGGCCTGCGCGAGGTCGGGCCGGGTGCGCTGCGGGCCCTTCGGCGTGCCCGCCTCCCCCGCGCCGAGCACCTCGCCGACCCCCAGCGTGAACGCCGGGATCATGTCGAGCCAGAACCCGCGGAAGTGGTTCGACCCGACGATGACCGCGACGTCCGGGCGGGCCGCGACGACCGCGTCGTGCGCGGCGGCCAGGCCGTCGCGGAACCGCTCGGCGCCGTCGGTGTGCACGACCTGGTCCCAGTGGGTGTTCATCAGCGTCGAGTGCGAGGCCCCGACACCGAGGACGATGCGGCTGCTCACGGTGTCGGTCCCACGGGCTCGATCCCCTCCTCGCGCAGGCGCGCGTGCCGTGCCGAGGTGATCTCCTCGGCGAGCTTGCGCCAGCGCAGCAGCGAGTCGTCGGGGCGGTAGAGCCGCTCGGGAGGGGCGTCGGTCAGCTCGACCATCCACTTGTCCTGCGCCGAGAACTGCCCGTGGAAGAGCCACCGGACGAAGGTCAGGTACTTGACGTAGAACGGCAGCGCCGCCGTGCCCTTGCGGAAGTCGGCCATGACGCCGACGTAGAGGTGGTTCCCGGCGTCGACCGGCACGTAGAACTCGTAGTGGATGAAGCTCGGGTACGCGATGCGCAGGACGCCGGGCATGCTCACCGACGCGAAGCCGGGGAACTCCTGCGCGGCGATCACCGGGTCGACCTCGCGGTGGCTGCCGGTGTTGCCGATGTTCCCGGTGGTCGTCGGCGGCTTGAGCTTCCACCACGCCTGCGAGTCCCAGCGCCCGAGCCCGGGGAAGTCCGCGGTCCAGTGCTGCTTCTCCTGCACGCGGTAGATCCAGCGGCCGCGGCGCACGATCCGCGTCTCGTTCCACACCGGCATCGACTTGAACAGCCGCCACAGCGACGTCCGGTGCAGGTACTTCGCGTGGCCCTCGTCGTAGCCGTTCTCGCAGGCGAAGCGCCAGTTGCCCTCGCGCGGCTGCATCCGCGAGCCGAGCACGGCCTCGTTGTGGACCAGCTCCTCGGGCAGCTGCTCGTCGATCGGCGGCGGCTCCTCGCCGTCGCCGACGAACACCCACACCATCCCGAGCCGCTCCGCGACCTCGTAGGTGGGCTGCGTGACCTTGCCGCAGATCGGGCTCTGCGGGCCGTCGGTGATCGCCGCGACGAGGTCGCCGGAGGCCAGGTCGAACGTCCACCCGTGGTACGGGCAGGAGATCGTGCCGGGGAACTGCTGCGAGCCCTCGGACAGCGGGACCCCGCGGTGGGGGCAGCGGTCGACGAGCGCGTACGCGGTGCCGGCGTCGCGGATCAGGACGATCTTCTCGCCGAGCAGCGTGACCTGCTTCGGCTTCCCGGTGAGCTGCGATGAGTAGCAGACGGGGTACCAGTAGCCGCGGAACCCGGCGGCGGCCGCCTGGTAGTGCGGCCAGGTCGACCAGTCCTGGCGTCCCGGCAGCTTGCCCGCGCGGTGGCGGCGGACCGGCCGCTTCGCGGCCCGCTCGGCCTCGGCCCTGCCCTGCCCGGTCCTGCTGTGCACCGTCATGTGCCCGTGCTCCGTCCCCGCGACTGCCCCCGCCAGTGCAGCACCGGGCGCCACCCCCTCCCACGGCACCGGTCCGCTCACCGGACCGCGCGGCGGGGTCAGCGGCCGTGGAAGCGCGGCTCCCGGCGGTCCAGGAACGCCTGCAGCCCCTCGGCCGCGTCGGCGGTGGCGGTGAGCGCGCGGACACCGGCCGCCTCGACCGCCAGCGCCTCGGGCAGCGGCCGCCCCCAGCCGTCGTCGACGACCCGTTTGAGCAGACCGATCGCGGCGGTCGGCTTCTCGGCCCACCTGGCCGCCTCGTCCGCGAGTGCGGCGTCGAACCCGTCCGCCGGGAGGACGTCGTCGACCAGCCCCAGCGTGAGCGCCCGCGCCGCCGGCAGCCGCTCGCCGGAGATCATCAGCTTCGTCGCGACGTGCGGACCCACCAGGCGCGGCAGCCGCTGGCTGCCGCCGGCACCGGGGAACAGGCCCAGCGCGATCTCGGGGAAGCCGAACGTCGCGGTGTCGGCGAGCAGCCGGAGGTCGCAGGCCAGCGCGAGCTCGGCGCCGCCCCCGAGGGCGTGGCCGTTCATCCCGGCGATCACGGGCTTGGGCGCGCGCTCGATCAGCCGCTGGACCTCGATCCACCGGCGCATCCGGTCCTGCGTGCCGGCCGAGAGGTCGCGCATCACGGCGATGTCGGCGCCCGCGACGAAGAAGCGCCCGGTGCCGGTGACCACGATCGCGCGCACCGCGGGATCGGCGGCCAGCGGCGGGAGGACGGCGAGGAACTCCTCGATCATCGCGGGGTCGACGGCGTTGGCGGGCGGGCGGTCGATGCGCACCGTGGCGACGGCGTGCTCGTGGCTGACCTGCAGGACGCTCACTCGGTCACTCCCTCGGCCTCGAGCGCGGCGAGCTCGTCGGCGCCGAGGCCGAGCAGCTCACCGAGCACCTCGGCGGTGTGCTGCCCGAGCAACGGCGCGGACGTCGCCGGCTCGGCGGGCGTCCGCGCCAGGCGGGCGACGACGCCCTCGTGGCGCACCGGCCCGGCGATCGGGTGCTCCAGGATCGGGTAGAAGCCGCGGGCGGCGAGGTGCTCGTCGAAGTCGACGAGGTCGCGGCCGGTGGCGACGACGGCGGCCGGGACCCCGGCCCCCTGCAGCGCGGCCGCGGCCTCGGCGGCGTCGCGCGCGGCGGTCCAGGCGGCGAGGTCCCGGTCGCCGATCAGCGCGTGCAGGGCCCGCCGCTGGTCGTCGTCGGTCGCCGACACCGCGACCCAGCGGTCGTCGCCGGCGGCGGGGAGCACGTCGCCGCACCCCGCCGGCGCCTCCTCGCCGAGCGCGGACCGCACCACCGACGGCCCGACCGCGGCGGCCATGGCCTCGAGCTGGGACAGGTCCACGTGCCCGCCACGGCCCTCGGCGAGCATCGTCAGCGTCGCGAGCACCGCCGCGTTCGCCGCGATCATGTCGCCGAGCCCGAACGTGAGGCCCTGGGGCGGCCCGCCCGGTTCGGCCGTGGCGTGCGTGTGCCCGGCCATCGCCGCGAGGGTGTCGGCGAAGGTCACCGCGTCGCGCCACGGGCCGGTCGCGCCGAGCCCGGCCATCGACACGAGGACGACGCCCGGCCTCAGGGCCTGCAGGCCGTCGGGGTCGAGGCCCCAGCGCGCGAGCGTGCCCGGGCTGAAGTTCTCGATCACGACGTCGCAGTGCGGCACGAGCCGGCGCAGCAGCTCGGCGCCCCGGTCGGTGCGCAGGTTCAGCGCAACGCTGCGCTTGCCGCGGTTGACGTTGAGGAAGTAGCCGCTGTCGTCCGGGCCCGCGCCGGGACGCAGGCGCATGCCGGGCGAGAACCGGGTGGGGTCCTGCCGGTGCCACGACTCGATCTTGATGACGTCCGCGCCGTGCTCGGCGAGCTGCCGCGTCGCGTACGGGCCGGCGAGCACCCACGTGAGGTCGAGGACGCGGACGTCGTCGAGGGGGCGCCCGCGTCGGGGGCGTGCCGCTCGCCGCGCGCTGCGCCACGGCCGCGTCGTCTCCTCGATCGGGGCGACGCTCGGGGCGGGATCGGGAGTCCACGCGACGCCGACGTCCTCGACGCCGCCGACGTCGCGGAAGAACCCGCGCTCGCGCAGCTGGGGGTTGGCGGTCAGCCGCGACGGGGCGGCCACCTCGGCCCAGGGCAGCGACCGCCGGCGGCCCTCGGCGGCGATCGCGGCGGCCGGGCGCCGGGCGGCGAACCGCGCGACGACGGCGTCGACGTGCGGGCGTTCCTGCCATCGCGTGACAGGGTCGGCGAAGCGGGGGTCGGTGAGGTCCTCGGCCTCGCCGACCTCGACGAGCCACGCGAGCAGGTCGGTCCACATCCGCTCGCTGCCCGACCAGCCGCCGGCGACGGACCCGTCGGACGCCGGGAAGACGCGGTGGGCGACGTGCTCGTAGACCCCGCCGGTGCGCCCCGGGACCCGTCCCGCGTGGATCCACGTGATCGCGCCCGTCTCGAGCGTCGCAGCGACGGCCTCCTGCGCGGAGACGTCGATCAGCTGGCCGCCGCCGGCGAGCACCCCGAGCAGCGCCGCGATCGCCCCGTGCACCCCGGCCAGGCCGAGCGCGGCCTCGAACGGCGGCGGGGTGGGCGGCCCGTCGGGGCGCCCGCCCAGCCAGGTCATGCCCCCCGCCGACGCGAGCACGAGGTCGTCGCCGCGCCAGTGCCGCCGCGGGCCGGTGAGCCCGAACGGCGTGACGACGACGTGCACGGCGTCGGGCCAGCGCGAGGCGCCCTCGGGCGTCACACCGCGCAGGGCGACGAGCGGCCCGCTCTCCAGCACCACGTCCGCCTGCCGGGCGAGGTCGTCGAGGTCGGCCGCACGGACCCACCGCTTGCCGGCATGCCAGTGGATCCGCGCGGCGTGATCGTCGTCGCCGGGGTCGACGCGCAGCACGTCCGCGCCGATCCCGACGAGCGCCCGGGCGCCCGCCGCTCCGAGGGCGTCGGTCAGGTCGAGGACGCGCACCGGTCCACCTCGCCGTCCCACGTGTCCGCGGTGACGCCGTCCGCGGCGAGCGCCGGCTTGCGGACCTTCCCGCTCGCGGTCCGCGGCAGCTCCGCGAGCAGGCGCACGTAGCGCGGCACGGCGTGCCGGGGCAGGCGTCCGGCGCACCAGGCCCGCACCGCCCCGGCCGTCACGCCGGGGTCGTCGGTCACGACGGCGGCCAGGACCTCCTGCTCGGTGAGCTCGGCGTCGACACCGACCACCGCGACGTCGACGACGCCGGGCATCGCGCGCACGGCCTCCTCGACGTCCCACGCCGCGACGTTCTCCCCGCGCCGGCGCACGACGTCCGCGCGGCGCCCGGCGAACGCCAGGTAGCCGTCGGCGTCGACGCGACCGCGGTCGCCGGTGGTGAACCAGCCGCCGGCCGGGAACGGGGCCTCGCCCGCGTACCCGAGGAACGCGACGTGCGCGGCCCGTGGTCGCGCGGCGATCTGCCCGACCTCGCCCGCGGGCACCGGACGGCCCGCGTCGTCGAGGATCGCCACCTCGTACTCGGGCACGACCCGCCCGGCGGTGCCCGGACGCCGGTGGCGCGGCGTGCTGATCGCGACGTCGGCGAGCTCGGTGCAGGCGTAGGCCTCGAGGGCGAGGACACCGAAGCGGTCGCGGAACCGGGCGGCCAGGTCCGGTGGGGCCGGGGCGCCGTAGGCGCGGCGGACGGCGTGGACCTCGTCGTCGGGAGCCGGCGCCCGGCGCTCCAGGATCGCCAGCATCGCGCCCATGAAGTTGAAGGCCGTCACGCCCTCCGCGCGGCAGATCGCCCAGAACCCCGAGGCCGTGAACCGCGGGTGCGCGACGAGCGTCGCGCCCGAGAGCAGCGCAGGGAGCAGGCCCGCGTGGCGCACGTTGATGTGGTGCCACGGGAAGACGTTGAACAGCACGTCGCCCGGCCCGTAGCCCATCGCCGCACTGACCGTCCACGCCTGGCGCAGCGCCGCGAAGTGCGGCAGCACCGCGGCCTTCGCCCGCCCGGTCGTGCCGGACGTGCTCATGACGGCGAGGGGGTCGCCGGGCTCGGGGGCGGGTCGGTCGACCGGGCGCCGGGGTTCGTCCAGGACGTGGCGCGACGCCGCCGCGTTCCCCACTGCGTCCCCCACGACGAGGACCGGCCCCACCTCGCGCAGCACGGCGATCCGCTCGGGGTCCGTCCGCGGGTCCACCAGCGCGACGGACGCTCCCGTCGTCGCGAGGAGCGCCCGCACCGACGGCGCCGGGAGGTCGGCGGCGACCGGCACCTCGACCGCGCCCAGCACGGCCAATGCGAAGATCGTCTCCACGGCCGCCGGGCCCGGCGCCAGGCACGTCGCGACGGCCGACCCCCGGGGGACGAGGCCGGCGAGGCGCTCGGCCAGCCCCCGCGCTCCGGCCGCGACCTCGCCGACCCCGATCCGTGCGCCGTCGGCGAAGCGGACGAGCTCGGCGTCCGGGTCGCGCGCGGCGCGCCGCGCCAGCGCCGCGAGCGGCGTGATCACCCCGTCGGCCACCTCGTCCGTCCCCGGCACCGCACCACCTCCCCGACCGGCACCGTCCGCGTCCGGCCGCACACGGGACAACGTGGCGGTCCACCTGGCGAACCGGTCCGCTCAGCGGACCGACCCGTCGTCGGCGCGCGTTGGGCCCACCACGCTGGGCCGATGGGAGCGCGCTTCGCCTACGTCGACGCCCCCGGCGGTCAGCTCCACTACGCGGAGGACGGCGGCCGGGACGCGGACAGCCCGGTGATCCTCCTGCTGCACCAGTGCCCGCGCTCGCACGACGAGTTCCGCGAGCTGATGCCGCTGCTCGCCCCCGACCACCGCGTGATCGCGATGGACATGCCGGGCTACGGCCAGAGCCACGGGCTCCCGGCGCCGCAGACGATCGAGGACTACGCCCGCGGCGCGCTGGACCTGCTCGACGCGCTCGCCGTCCCCCGTGCCACGGTGCTCGGCCACCACACCGGCGCCGCGGTGGCCCTCGAGGTCGCCGCGGCCGCGCCGGACCGCGTCGAGGCCGTCGTCCTGTCGTCCGCGCCGTGGGCCGACGAGGCCTTCCGGAACGCGCCGCGGACCGGCCCGGGCGTCGACGACGCGGACCGGGACGACGACGGGCTCCACCTGACGACCTGGTGGGCCCAGCGGGCGCCCCACTACCCCGCGCCGGTCTCCCCGCTGCTCGACCGCCTGGTGCGCGACGCCCTGGCGCCCGGCGTCGACCCGCGCGAAGGTCATCTCGCGTGCCGGCGCTACGTGATGGAGCGGCGCGCCCCCGAGGTCCGGGCACCGGCGCTGGTGCTCACGGGCGACGCCGACCCGTTCGCGCTGCCCGCCCTCGATCCCCTGGCCGACGCGCTCACCGGCGCGGCGTCGGTCTCCCGCGCGGTGATCCCCGGCGGGACGCTCGCGCTCATGGAACGGCACGCCGCCGAGGTCGCCGGCGAGGTCCGGCGGTTCCTGGGCTCGCTCGACGGCCTTGACGGTGCCGTCCGGACCGGACGAGCGTGACGCCACCACCACGGTGAGGAGGACCCATGGCTGCACCCGCCGTGGACGCCCTGAACAGGCCGGACAGGCTCGAGGAGCCGGACGCCGCCTGCCCCAACTCGGTGCTCGGGAAGGCGCGCCTGATCCTCGGCGCGTTCGAGGCGGGTGCCTACCGGCTGCGCCTCACCGAGCTGAGCCGCCGCTCGGGCGTCGCCAAGGCGTCCTGCTACCGGATCGCGCAGGAGCTCGTGCAGTGGGGACTGCTGGAGCGCGTCGGCGACTCGTACCAGCTCGGCCTCAAGATCTTCGAGCTCGGCCAGCGCGTGCCGATCTCCGCGGTGCTGCGCGTCGTGGCGCGCCCGCTGTTGGTCGACCTGTTCGCCGCCACCCGCGCCACCGTGCACCTCGCCGTCCTCGAGGGCTCGCACGTCCTCTACGTCGAGAAGGTCGCCGGCGAGGCCAACATCCTCACCCACTCCGAGGTCGGCGGCCGCCTCCCGGCGACGTGCACGGCCACCGGCAAGGTCCTGCTCGCCACCCGTCCGGAGGGCGAGACCGTCGTCGCCGGCCTCGCCCGGACCGGCGTCGCCCGCCCGACCTCGCGCAGCACGCCGTCGACCGACGCCCTCCGCACCCAGCTCGTCGAGATCCGCAAGGCCGGGTTCGCCGTCGAGATCGAGGAGACCAAGGTCGGCTTCGGCAGCGTGGCCGTCCCGATCGTCGCCGCCGACGGCACCGTCTCAGCTGCGGTGTCGACGACGCTCCCGGCCGCCCAGCTCTCCACCGCCCGCCTCGTCCCGGCCCTCCAGGCCACCGCGAACGGCATCGCCCGCGCCGTCGAGCGCCGGTTGCTCGAACGCGGCGGGACCGCCGACGAGCTCCCCGCCGTCCCGATCCACTGACGGGTTCGGCCGGAGCACGTCGCGCTCGGCCGTGGTCGCCGGGTGCCCCGCGAGAGCGGGCCCGCCCCCGGTCTCCGCCCCGCACCACCGCGTGACAGTCACGGTGTGCATGCGACATGTCACGTAGGGTCGCCCTCGATGACGAGCACCAGCCAGCGACCGCTGCTCCGGCGCGGATGGCGGCGGCGCCCGCCGCGCGTCGCGGAGGCCGCCGCCGTGGCCCTCGGCGTGCACGAGGGCGACCGGGGCACGCCGGGCTACGTCCCCCGCCCCGCCGACGCCGACCTGGCCGCGAGGGTCGACCGCGGTCCCCTCGTCGTGGCCCACGGGCCGCGGCTCGCCGGGACGAGCCGGGCGCTGGTGCACGCGGCGCGCTGCCGGCTCCCCGACCCCCGGGTCGTGCGATTCCCCGAGGCCGTCCGGTGCGACCCGCGCCGGCTGGTCGACGAGGCCACGACGTGGGTCGGACACTGCGACGGCGTCGTGCTCTGGCTCGACGACGCGCACCAGGCCCTGCTCGCCCGGATCGACCACGGCTTCCTCGCGACCGTGCCCGACGGCGTCCGGCTGCTCGTGACCGCGCGGCGGGCGGTCGTCGGGTCCGGTGCGCTCCCGGAGCCGGCGCGGGAGGCCCTCGCCGACCACGGAGTGCCGGTCGACCCGGACCCCGACAGCCCCGCCAGCCCCGCGCCTCGCGACCACCTCACCCTCCGGATGGCGCGCGCCCGGGCCCAGCTGCTCCCGGAGTACCGGCGGGTCCCCACGGTCGCGCTGCTGCGGGCGGCGATCGACTGGGACCGCCTGCAGGTCCCGTTCCCCCTCGGCCGCGACCTGCTGCGCCGGCTCGCGCTGCTGTACTGCAACGACTTCGGACCGATGCCCCTGGCCGAGCGCGACGCCGCCGTCGACGCCCTGCTCGATTCCCTCGGGCGCGGCTGGCTGACGGTCTCCACCCGTGACGGCCGGCCCCACCACCGCCCGCACCCGCTCCTGACGGCGGCCGCCGAGGACCCGGACGTCGGCTGGTCCCCGTCCGACGACGTGTGGCGCGTCTACGGCGACCTCCCCCCGACCGCGCTCGGGCCTGTCGCCCTGGCCGCCGGCCGGCCCTGATCACCGGGCCTGATCACACCGCGCCGTCGAACCACCCGGCCATCTCGAGGACCTGGAACGCGACGCGGGCGGACAGGAGCGTGTCCATGGCGACCGGGTCGCGGCCGGTGATCTCCCGGATGCGCCCGAGGCGGTAGCGCACGGTGTTCTCGTGGACGCCGAGGCAGGCCGCCGTGCGCTGCACGCGCGCCTCGGCGTCGACGAAGGCGCGCCAGGTCGCCAGCAGCGCGCCGTCGGGCCCGTCGTGCTCGCGGACGGGCCGGACGAGCTCGTCGGCGAACCGCACGGCCTCCTTCACGCGCCCGCTCGAGACGACGACGCGGAACAGCCCGAGCTCGTCGACGGTGAGCACGCCGCGCGAGCGCCCGAACGAGCGGGCGAGCTCCTCGACCTCCCGCAGCTCGCGGTGGGCGCGGGGGAAGTCCTCGGGCTCGCGGCAGACCGCCGAGACCACGGCGCCGCGCACGCGCACCCGCGGCGCGAGGGCGTCCGCGACGGCGGCGACGTGGTCGCGCACCTCGTCGGGACCCGCGGCTCCGGCCAGCCGCACGAGCAGCACCACCGCGCCGGGCAGGGTCGTGGCGGGCGGCTCGTCGGTGCCGAGACGCGCGGCGAGGCCGGCGACGATGTGCCGGCGGGCCACCGAGGCGTGCAGGTCGGCGTCACCGCTCTCGACGGCCAGGCGCACGAGGACATGGGGCTCGGCGAGGTCGACGCCGAAGGGCACCCCGCGGCGGGCGAGCTGGGTGACGTCGCGGTGGTGGTGGAGCAGGTCGGAGAGGAAGTCGTCGCGGGCCTGGCCCTCGGCCTCGATCTGGCGGCGCTCGGAGAGGACCTGGAGCGCCAGGACGGCGGCGCCGCGCTCGGCGAGCTTGGTGTCGAGGTCGGACAGCGGGCGCCCCGCCTCGACGACCGTGAGGTAGCCGCTGGGGCGGCCCTCGACGATCAGCCGGCAGACCAGGTGGCGCCGGCCCAGCCCGGACGCCGAGGACGGCTCGACGACGGTGCTCGGGCGCGCCGCCGACAGCCCGTCGAGGGTCGCGCGCAGCGCGGGCCGGGCCCGGGCCCGCTCCCCGAGCGCGGGCGGCTCGGCGGCCCGCAGGCGGGCGGGCGCGGTCCAGGTCAGCAGCGCGAGGTCCTCGTCGAACAGCGCGACCGGCGATCCGGCGAGGTCGCTGAGCAGCCCGACCACCTCGCGGAGGCCCGCGCCCTCCAGCACCGCGCCGGTGAGCTTGGCGTGGACGTCGGCGAGGTACTCGAGCGTGCGCTTCTGCCGGTCGAGCTCGTCGGCCTGCGCGGCGAGGCGCGAGGCCTGCAGCGCCTGGGTGATCACGAGGGCGGCGAGCCCGCCGAACAGCTCGCCGAGGGAGATCTCGTCGTCGGTGTAGGTGTGCTCGCGTGCGACGTTGTCGACGAAGATCAGCCCGATGACGTCGCCGTCGAACACCAGCGGCACGCCGAGCATGGCCCGCACGCCCCAGTGCTCCATCGTGCGCCGGTGCGGGCGGGGGTCGTTGCGGACGTCGCTGATCAGCACCGGGGCGCCGCTGCGGATCACCTCCCGGCTGAAGGCGTCGCCCGGGATCCCCGCCTCCTGCGCCTGCACCGCCGCGCTGATGTTGCCGTCGTCGCCGCACCAGCCCGCCGCGCCGCGGAAGCGGTCGTCGTCCTGGCGCAGGTAGACCGAGCAGCGGCTCACGCCGAGCAGGTGGCAGAGCTTCTGGCCGACGAGGGCGAGCAGGTCCTCGAGGCGGGTCGCGGTGATCGCCTCGGTGGTGATCTCGGCGAAGGCGGCGATCACCTCCCGCTCGCGCGGGGTGCCGCCGGGCGGCTCCGGGCGTGCGGCAGCGAGAGCAGTCATCCCGGTACCGCCTCCCCGTCGACGCGCCCGCAGCCCGAGTCTGCCCTGCGGGACGCGTCGAACGGGAGGGGTCACACCCCTGCCGGCGTCTTGGTGCGCATCTTGTGCAGTTCCGGCACGACCTTCTCGCCGAAGAGCTTCATGCTCGCGTGCACCTTCTCGTAGGGCAGGCCCGCGTACGAGAACGCCAGGTTCGCCATGAAGTCGCCGACGGCGTCGCGGCGCTCCTCGTACTTCCCGATGATCTGCTCGGGCGTGCCGTAGACGTTGGCGTCCACGTACGCGCTCGCCGCCGTCTCCATGCCGGCCTCGCGGATCATGTCCGCGCCGACCTGGTAGGCCTCGTAGCCCGGCGTCTCGCGCCAGTGCGAGCCGGCGAAGTCGTAGTGCTTGATCACCGACAGGAAGTACCGCGAGATGTACTCGTGCGCGACGGCCTTCGCCTCGTCCGGGTCCTCGTGGCAGAAGGTGAAGTCCTGCAGCAGCGGCGGGCCGGGCTCCGTGCCGTGGTGCTCGCGGTGCAGGCCCCGCCAGCGGTTGATCGCCTCGGCGTGGGTGCCGATGTCGTACTGCATGAAGGTCATCATCTGCACGGGGAGCGAGGCGATCGCCGGGATCGAGTCCGGCGACATCGCGACGCCGAACAGGCGGCCGTCGAGCGAGCGGCTCGGTCCGGGACGGACCGCGGTGCGCGGCTGGTGGTAGTGGGTGCCGTCGTGGTCGACGAGGCCCTCGGCCAGCCCCTTGATGATCATCGGCGCGGCCTCGTCGAAGCGGCCGCGGGCCTCGCCCATGTCGGTGCGGAAGGCCTCGTACTCCATCTTGGCCAGGCCGCGGCCCATGCCGAACAGCGTCCGCCCGCCCGAGAGGTGGTCGAGCATGATCACCTTCTCGATCACCCGCAGCGGGTCGTTCCACGGCAGGATCACCGCCCCGGTGCCGAGCTTGATCCGCTCGGTGCGCCCGGCGAGGTAGCTCATGAGCTGCAGGTTGTCCGGGCACATCGAGTAGTCGTCGAAGTGGTGCTCCGCCGCCCACACCGAGTCGAACCCGTACCGCTCGGCGAGCACCCCGAGCTCGGTGTCCTGCACGAACACCTCGTCGTCGGTCTTGTCCGAGAACCAGTTCTGGAAGACGAGAAGGACGCCGACGTCCATGGATGTACCTCCGGGTCGAGGAGAAGGGGCGGGTCAGCCCAGGAAGATGGCGCGGGTGTGCTCGGTGTCGAGGTACTCCTTGACGCGGCGGATGCGCCCGTCGGAGAGCTCGAAGACGAAGTGGTAGAGGTTGTTGTAGACGCGGCCGTTCGTCAGCTCGGCGTACGACTCGGTCTCCGCCGCGACGCGGTCGCCCTCGGCGGTCAGGGCCTTCGGGGTGAGACCGATGGCGCCGGTCGTCGAGAGCGTCGAGAGGCCGGCGAGCATCTCGCCGAAGGCCGCCTTGTCCTTCTCGCCGGAGATCCCCTCGATCGTGCCCGCGACCCACCACGTCGCGTCGTCGGTGAGGAACCCGAGGATCGCGTCGACGTCGCCGCGGGAGAACACCTCCATGAACTCGGTGACCACGGCCTTGTTGGCCTCTTCCTTCGTGCGCGCGGCGGCGTCGGTGCTCATGGGTCGGACGCTAGGAACCACGTCGGCGCGACGGAACGTCACGGCGTCGTCACGGTTGTGGGTCTCGACAAGGCTCACCCCGTCCCCCCGAACGTCGCCATCAGCCCGCCGTCGACCGGCACCACCGCGCCGGTCATGTAGGTCGCGCCGGCCACGCACACCACGACGTCGGCGATCTCCTCGGCGCTGCCGGTCCGCCCGGAGGGGATGGCGGCGACGATGCGCCGGCGGGCCGACGTGGACAGGCCCGCGGTCATCGCCGTGTCGACGAAGCCCGGGACGACGAGGTTCACCCGCACCCCCGCCGGCGCGAGCTCCACCGCGAGCGACCGGGTCAGCCCCGCCAGCCCCGCCTTCGCCGCGGCGTAGGCGCTGTCGCCGGGGAAGCCGCGGAAGCCGACGACGGCCCCGACGTTGACGACGGCGGCACCGTCCGCGAGGTGCGGCACCGCGGCGTGGCAGACCTCGTAGGCGCCGGTGAGGTTGGTGCTGAGCACCTCGTCCCACCGGCGCCGGGCGAGGTCGGCGATGCGCCCGCCGCGGTGGACCCCGGCGCAATTGACCACGACGTCCACGCCGCCCAGGTGCTCCCGGGCCCGCTCCACCGCCCCGGCCACCGCCGCGGTGTCGGTGACGTCGGTGGGGATCTCCAGGACGCGGTCGGACGCGTAGGGCACGTCGGCGGGCGTGCGGGCCAGGACGGCGACGGCCCCGCCGCCCTTCGCGACCTGGTCGACGACCGCCCGCCCGATGCCCCGGGTGCCCCCGGTGACCAGCCACCCCCCGGTCACCGTCACCGGGCCGTCTTCCCACCCGTGGCCGAGAGGAACGTCCGCAGCTCGGTGAGGTAGGTGTCGCGGTCCTCGAGGTGCGGGGCGTGCCCGACGCCGTCGAACGCGACGAGGCGCGCGTCGGGGTAGAGATCGATGGCGGCATCGACGCCGGAGAACGCGACGAAGCCGTCGCTGCGGCCGTGCAGGGCGAGGACCGGGACCTCGAGCGTGCCGATCGTCTTGCGCTGGTCGATCGTCGCGAGGTCGCGCAGGGAGTCGTCCGCGCGCGGGCCGTTCTCCAGGAACATGCCCCACATCCAGTCGACGACGTCGCTGCTCACGGGCACCGCGCACACCGCCTGGGAGACGCCCTTGAAGGTCGTCGCGCGGTCGGCGGCGGCACCCGCCAGGACGGCCTCGACGTCGTCGGGGGTGCCGCCGTGCGGCCAGTCCGGCGCGGCGGTGTAGCGCGGGGTCGCGCCGCCGGTGAGGACGAGCCCGCCCGCCGCGGAGCCCAGCCGCGCGACGGCGTCGACGGCCACCGCCCCGCCGAGCGACCACCCGTTGACCACCGGGCGTTGCAGGCCGAGGTGCTCGCACAGCCGCGCGACGTCGGCGCCCATCGCGGTGATCGAGACGTCGGCGAAGTCCTTGTCGGACCGCCCGCAGGCGCGGCAGTCGAGCAGCACGACCTCGTGCCCGTCCGCGGCCAGGGCGGGCGCCACCGTGTCCCAGGAGTGCGCCGTGAGACCCCACGCGTGCACCAGGACCACCGGCTGCTCCGTGCCGGCGTGGTGCTCGAAGTAGATCCGCCGGCCGTCCTCCACCTCGAGGTGTCCCACGTCGTCCTCCTGCTGCTGGTCGTGTGCTCGCCGGGAACCTAGGAAGGGCTCACCGCGACCCGGGAGCCGTCGCCCTCATGGGCCTTGTGGCTTCCTCCAAGCCGGGCGCGCACGGCCGGCGCCACCTGCGTGGCCAGCAGCTCGACCCGCCGCGACCCGTGGTCGACGGACTCCCCGGGCAGCTGCGCCCAGAAGTGCACGTCGCGGATCTGGGGCCGCGCGCGCAGCATCGCCGTGAGCTCCTCGACCGCGGTCGCCGGGTCCCACAGCGCGAAGGCGCCGGCGCCGACGATCTGGTCCGGGTCGGCGAAGCGCGGCACGACGTCCGGCGGCCCGAACGCGCCCCAGGTGATGTAGGTGTTGAGCTGCTCGAGCACCAGCGGGCCGATCTCGGCCCACTCGCGCTCGGGGTCCTCGGCGATCAGCGCCCACTGGCCGGCGTAGATGCGGCCCTCGCCGCGCGGGCGACCCTGCCGCTCGACCGCGTCGAGGTAGGTCTCGTGGTGGTGGTTCTGGGTGGAGAGGAAGCCGTCGGCGATCCGCGCCACGCGCTCGATCGCGGGGTCCGCCATCGCCCCGACCAGCAGCTTCGGCGGCTGCTCGGGCACCGGCGTCACCGGCAGGCCCGGGAAGCGGTAGCGGGCGCCCTCGTAGGGCTCGGACGAGCCGGACCAGGCGCGGCGGATCAGCTCGCAGCCCTCGGTGAGCAGGCTCGGGCGGTGCTTGATGTTCTTGCCGAAGGCCGCGAACTCGCGCTCCCAGTAGCCCTGGCCGACGCCGAGGTCGAAGCGCCCGCCGGTGAGCAGCGAGACGGTCGCGGCGTCCTCGGCGAGGCGGATCGGGTCGTGCAGCGGCGAGACGATGAGGTTGGTGCCCACCCGTAGGCGCCGGGTCCGCTCGCCGATCGCGGCGGCGAGCGTGAACGGCGACGGCGTGTACCCGTCGTCGCAGAAGTGGTGCTCGGTGAGCCACGCCGAGTCCAGCCCGATCTCCTCGGCCCAGGCGATCTGGTCGAGCACCTGCCGGTAGAAGGTGCTGAACGGCCGGTCCGGGACCGGGTTGCGGAAGTCGTACCAGAGCCCGAACGCGACCTCGCCGGTGTCCACGTTGTCCATGCGTCGATGCTGGCGAGTGCGTCGCCGTCGGCGGGACTCTCCTGGCGCCGCAGTCTTGTGGACCTCTACAGCGTCGACGCGGCCATCGGGTGCTCCAGCTCGTCGGCGAAGCGCGCGAGGGCCGCCGCGCGGCGGGTGGGGACGTGCTCGGACGGCACCGCCGTCGGCGCGTAGTCGCGCAGCAGGCGCCGGGCGACGCTCACGCGGTGCACCTCGTCGGGCCCGTCGTAGATCCGCGCCGCGCGGGCCCAGCGGTACATCTGCGCCAACGGCATGTCGGTGGTGAAGCCGAGCGAGCCGTGGATCTGCACGGCGCGGTCGAGGACGTCGGGACGACGTGCAGGTCGCCGCGCGAGGCGTTCCCGACCATCCACTTCCGCCCGGTGATCACCCATTCGTCCCCGTCGCGCACGGCCCGGGTGGTGAACTGCCGCGGGTCGGAGCCGGTGCCCTGCTCGGTCATCGCGAACGCCGAGAGGATGCGCCCGTCGAGCAGCGGGTCGAGCCAGCTCCGCTTCTGCTCCGCCGTGCCGGCCAGCGCGATCAGCTCGGCGTTGCCCGAGTCCGGCGCCTGGCAGCCGAAGACGAACGGGGCGAGCTCGCTGCGGCCGAGCACCTCGTGGAGCAGCCCGAGCCGCAGCTGCCCGAAGCCCTGCCCGCCCAGCTCCGGGTCGAGGTGCGCCGCCCACAGCCCCTGCTCCTTGACCCGCTCCTGCATCGGCGCGGCGAGCCGGCGGAACGTCGTGTGGTCGAGGTCCAGCACCTCGAGCGGGTAGATCTCCTCCTCCAGGAACCTCCGCGCCCACTCCAGCTGCGCCGCGAACTCGGGCTCGGTCGAGAAGTCCCAGGCCATGGTCGGCGACGCTAGGAAGCACCGGCGCGCGAGGCCGAACGGCGGCCGGCGCGGGCTTGGAGGTTCGTCCAACGCTCTGGAGGACGGTCCCGCTCCCGGGGGCAACCCGATCCGTTCTCGGGGTGCTCTCCAGAAGGATCTCTCGAGAGTGTCGTCAGTGCTGCGGCGCCGGACGACGCTCCTGACACTCTCGAGAGATCGAGATGGAGAGCTCGGGCGTCACGCACGGCGGCCGGGCAGGGTCTCGTCGATCCCGGCGGCACCGCTCAGGTCCCCCGGCGCTCGATCTCGGCGGCCCGGGCCAGCACGTCGTCGGCGAGCTTCACGTGGGCGGCGTCGACGAGCCGACCGTCGAGCCCGGTGGCCCCGTGCCCCTCGCGCTCCGCCGCGCGGTAGGCCGCCACGGCGCGCCGGGCCTCCGCGACCTCCGCGTCGGTGGGGGCGAAGACGGCGTTCGCGATCGGGATCTGGTCGGGGTGGATCGCCCACTTGCCGTCGAACCCGAGCGCCGAGGCGCGCTGCGCCTCCCGGGTGTAGCCCTGCGGGTCGCGGTAGTCGGGGTAGGGCGCGTCGATCGCGAGCAGGCCGCCGAGGCGCGCCGCGACGGCGACCCGGCTGCGCGCGTGGTGCCAGAAGTCGCCCGGGTAGTCGACGGTCGGGACGAAGTTGACGTCGACGCGGGCACCGAGCGACACGGAGAAGTCGCCGGCCCCGAAGATCAGCGCGTCGAGCCGGTCGGACACCGTCGCGATCTCCTCGGCGTGCGCGAGGCCGGCGACGTCCTCGATGAGGACCTCGAGCCGGATCCGCCTCTCGCGGCGCAGCTTCGTCTCGAGCTGGGTGAGCAGGACGTCCACCCACCACACGTCCCGGGCGGCGGTCACCTTCGGCACGATGATCGTGTCGAGGCACTCCCCCGCCCGCGTGACCAGCTCGATGACGTCGTCGTGCGCCCATTCGGTGTCGACGCCGTTGATGCGCACCGCGCGCGTGGTCGCGCCGAAGTCGAGCTCGCGCAGCGCCGCGACGGCCCTCTCCCGCGCGGCCGGGCGCTCGGCGGGCGCGACCGCGTCCTCGAGATCGAGGAACACGAGGTCGGCGTCCGACGCGGCGGCCTTGGCGACCATGCGCTCGTTGCTCGCGGGCGTGGCGAGCTCGCTGCGGCGCACGAGCGGTCGGCGGCGGGCCACTCAGATCACCCCGCGGACGCGCAGGTCGTCGATCTCGCCGGGGTCGAGCCCGATGTCGGCGAGCACCTCGTCGGTGTGCGCCCCGAGTGCGGGCCCGAGGTGGTCGATGCGGCCCGCCGCTCCCGACAGCCGGGGCACCGGCGCCTGGACGAGCAGGCTCCCGAGCTGGTCGTCGGGGATCCGGCGGAACACCTCGCGGGCGACCATCTGCTCGTCGGCGACGAGGTCGGTGACGTCGTAGACCGGCGCGGCGGCGATCTCGGCGTCCTCGAACACCGCCATCGCCTCGTCCATCGTGCGTCCGGCCACCCAGTCCGCGACGACGGCGTCGACCTCGCCCGCGCGGGCCAGGCGGCGCTGCGGGTCGGAGAAGTCCGGGTGCTCGGCGAGGTCGGGGCGCCCGATCGCGCGGAACACCCGGAGCGCGACGGTCGGGGCGCTGCCGGACATGGCGATCCAGCGTCCGTCGGAGGTCCGGTAGGTGTTGCGCGGGGCCGAGATGTCCCACCGGTTGCCCGACCGGCGCGGCACGGTGCCGGTCGCGTCCCAGGTGAGGAGCGACTGCTCGAGGATCCGCGCGAGCGGGTCGAGCAGGTTGACGTCGACCAGGCGGCCCTCGCCGCCCGACGTGTCGCGTTCGTACAGCGCCGCCATCACCGCGTACGCCGCGGTCAGCGAGGCGACGCCGTCGGCGAGCATGAAGGCGGGCAGGGTCGGCGGGCCGTCGGGTGCGCCGGTGAGGTGCGCGAACCCCCTCATCGCCTCGCCGAGGGTGCCGAAGCCGGGCCGCTCCGCCTTGGGGCCCTCGAGCCCGAACCCGGTGACGTGCAGCATCACCACGCGGGGGTCCTGCTCGCGCAGGCGGGCGTAGTCGAGGCCCCAGCGCCGCAGCGTCGCCGGCCGCGTGTTGGCCACGACGACGTCGCAGCTCGCCGCGAGACGGCGGGCGAGGTCCTGCCCGTCGGGGGTCCGCAGGTCGACGGTCACCGAGCGCTTGTTGCGCGACACGCTCTTCCACATCAGCCCGACGCCGTCGCGCTGCGCGCCCCAGCCGCGGATCGCGTCGCCGACGCCCGGCGGCTCGAGCTTGATCACGTCGGCACCCAGCTCGCCGAGGTAGGTGGCGGCCAGCGGGGCGGCGGCCAGCGAGGCCATGTCGAGCACCCGCAGGCCCGTCAGTGGCAGCGCGGTCACGCCGCGACCCGCGCCGGGCCCCGCAGCACGAGCGACATCCGGGACGGCCGGGCCATGGGGCCTCCTCGCTGGGACCTGGTGTCCCGGGATCGCGTCACCGGCGCTCCCACCGGGACATCCACCGCGCCCGCCGCCTGGCGGGTGCGGTCGGGCTGATCGCGGTCGTCAGGATGAACTGCACAGTCTGAGATGAACAGTCCGGACTGACGAACTACACTGGTCGGCATGGCGGACGTGCAGGAGCTGAGTGCCTCGTCGGTCCGGGCCGCGCACGAGGTGCGCGTCGCGGTCGGACGGCTGCGACGCCGGCTGCGCGAGTCGCACGACCGCGACGAGCTCACCCCGTCGCAGACCTCCCTGCTCAGCCGCCTCGACCGCGACGGCCCGCAGACGGCCAGCGCGCTCGCGGCCGCCGAGGGGGTGCGCCCGCAGTCGGTGGCCACCTCCGTCGGCGCCCTGGAGGAGCGCGGGCTCGTCACCCGCCGTCCCGATCCCGACGACGGCCGCCGCCAGACGATCTCGGTGTCGCCCGCCGGGCGGGCGCTGCTCGACAGCACGCGGGCCGCGGGCGAGGAGTGGCTCGCCCGGGCGCTGCACGAGCGGCTCGACGAGGACGAGCGCGCCACCGTGATCGCCGCGATGGTCCTGCTCGACCGGGTCAGCAGCCGATGAACGCACCCGCCGTCCTGGCGCGGATGTCGCCCGCGGCCACGGCCGCGCCGGACCGCTTCGACCGGCGCCTCGTCGCGCCGATGATCCTCGGCGCGATCCTCAACCCGATCAACTCGTCGATGATCGCGGTCGCCCTGATCCCGATCGGCGTCGCGCTCGGCGCCGCGCCCGCGGAGACCGCGTGGCTGGTCTCGGGGCTCTACCTGGCCACCGCGATCGGGCAGCCGGTGGTCGGCAGGCTCGTCGACCTCTACGGCCCGCGGCGGCTCTTCCTCGTCGGCGCGGCGCTGATCGGCGTCGGCGGGCTGCTCGGCGCGCTCGCGCCGTCGATCTCGGTGCTCGTGCTGTCGCGGGTGCTGCTCGGGCTGGGGACGTGCGCGGGCTATCCGGCGGCGATGACGCTGATCCGCGGCGAGGCGCGGCGCACCGGCCACGACAGTCCCGCGGGCATCCTCACCGTGCTGGCCGTGTCGACGCAGACGGTCGCGGTGATCGGCCCGACGCTCGGCGGGTTCCTCATCGGCGTCGGCGGCTGGCGCGCGACGTTCACCGTCAACGTGCCGCTCGCGCTCGCGTGCCTGGTGCTGGGGGCGCTCTACCTGCCGCGGACACCCACCTCCGGCGCGACGGGCCTGCGCACCGTCGTGCGGTCCGTCGATCCCCTCGGCATCGCGCTGTTCGTGGCCACCCTCGTCACGCTGCTGCTGTTCCTCACCCACCTGACGTCCGGGCTGTGGTGGCTGCCCGTGATCTCGCTCGCCGCCGGCGCGGCGCTCGTGTGGTGGGAGCTGCGCACGTCCCGCCCGTTCCTCGACCTGCGGTTGCTCGGCGGCAACCGCCCGTTGCTCGCGACCTACGCCCGCGCCCTGCTCGCGGCGATCACGTCGTACGCCCTGCTCTACGGCTACACGCAGTGGCTCGAGGAGGGCCGCGGGCTCTCCCCGCAGGTCGCCGGGCTCCTGCTGCTGCCGGTCTTCGGAGCCGGGATCGTCGTCTCCACGATCACGGGGCGGCGCAGCGAGATCCGGGGCAAGCTCGTCGTCGGCGCGATCTCCCAGGTGCTCGTGGCGGCGCTGCTGCTGCTCGTCGACGCGGGGAGCGCCGTCTGGTTCCTGCTCGTCCTGGCCGTGCTCGCGGGCATCCCGCAGGGGCTCAACAACCTCGCGAACCAGAACGCGGTCTACCACCAGGCCGACCCGGAACGCCTCGGCTCCTCGGCCGGGCTCATGCGCACGTTCTTCTACCTGGGCGCGATCACCGCGTCGGCAACCAACGGCATCGTGTTCCGCGACGGCGCGACGACCCCGGGCATGCACGAGCTGGCGATCGTCATGCTCGTCGCGTCCGGGCTGTTCCTCGTGCTCACCCTCGCCGACCGCTCGCTCGCTCGCGTCCTGCCCGACCAGCCCGCGTCCTGACGGTCAGGACGCCCGGCTGGTCTCGCGCGGGCGCAGGTAGATCAGGCGCGGGGCGGGCCGCGGGGGTGGGATGTCGTCGACGGGGCGGCGGGCGCTCGGGACCTCGGGGACCGGGGGTTCTGCGGGGGCGGCGGCCGGCACGTTCATCCGCTCCTCGAGCAGCACGATCATCTGCTGCGCCCGGCGCACGAGGTCGGGGTCGTCGGCGCGGTCGAGCGCGGCGGACAGCCAGTTCACCGCGCCGCGGTCCCAGCGCCCCGGCTCCGGCGCGTGCGCGGCCGAGCGCTCCGCGAGCGTGACGCCGAGGCGGTGGAGCGCGGCGGGCTCGAGGTCGTCGGGCGAGACCTGGGTCGCGAGCCACAGGGCCACCTGGTCGTCGCCGCGGGCCAGCGCGACCCGGGCGACGCGCGCCCGGTCCGCGGCGTCGAGGCGGAACCACAGGTCGCGGGCGAGCTCCTCCGGGACGGCCCAGCCCGCGGGGTCGGTGTCGGCGAGGTGGGAGAAGACGCGGTCGGCGGCCAGGCGGGTCCCGCCGCCCGCGGCCGGCACCTTGCGCAGCAGCCGGACGCCGCCGTGGTCGGCGGTCACGAGCTCGCGCACGGCCCGCCGCAGCTCCCCGGGGCTCATCGCGGGCGCGCCGAGCGCGGTGAGGTGGATCGGCGCGACCTCGGTGAGCAGCGCCGGGGTCAGCGGGAGCGGGACGCCGAGTCGGTCCCAGTCGACGGCGGTGCGCAGCAGCCCGAGCGGGACGAGCCACGAGGAGCCGATCGGGTCGAGGATCGCGTGCGCCTTCACGACCGGGCGGACACGCTCGCCGAACGGGCGCCCGTCGCCCGCGGGCGGGACGGTCACCAGCGCGTCGTCGAGCAGCCGTCGCGTCGCCGGTGCGAGGAAGGCGTCGAGGTGGGTCCGCCGGGTCGTGACCACGAGCCGCACGGCGTCGTCGAGCGCGCCGAGGACGCCGGGCGTGAGCTGGTCGAGCAGCGCGGGCGGCGCGTCGTCGGCGAGCACCACCACGGGACCCGACCGCACCGCGGTGAGACCGGCCTGCTGCAGCGCGTCGGCCAGGTCGACGGTGTGCGGATCGACGATCGGCAGGAGCAGCCGGTCGCCGAGCATGCGGCGCAGCGCGCGGTGCACCGCCCGTGACGTCCCGGCGAGTCGATCCCCGCTGACGACCAGCAGGGGCCGGTCGGCCCCGAGCGCGTCGACCAGCACGTCGTCCACGGCACGCGGCGTGTACGGCCCGTCCGCCTGGTCGTCGTGCACCCCGGCGATCTCCGGACCCGCCTCCGCCGTCCTGGGCGTGTTCGCCCCGAACGGCGAATCTCCGCGCCGACTCTGCCCCCGCGCCATCCACGTAGTGTCACGAGAACTCGATCGAGGGACCAGGGAGCGAAGGTCATCTCACCCGTTTGCGCGGCGTGTCACCACGTCGATCGGACAGATCGAGGTGTAGCGGGGATCAGCTCCCGACTCGGATGTCGGCGTTCCCGTCGATCTCGTCCTCACTGAACGGCACGCCGGCACCACGACCGGACCCGACGCTGACCACGTAGTAGTCCGAGCTCTCCACGTCGGACACCGAGTAGGGGAACGCACAGACGTCCCCGACGCTGTACGACGAGGACGACGAGGACGACGACGACCTCACGGTCCCGGTGCTCATCGAACCCACGCCGACGAGCTTGCCGGCTCCGTCGTGGACGGACACAGAGCCGCCGGCACGCAGGTCGCTGTTGATCCCCATCCCCTCGCAAGAGCTGCCCATCGGCAGGTAGTTGCTCATGTAGAAGTTGACGGTCCCGCTGACCGTCGTCGCGGGTGCGAGGACCGTCCCGAACAAGCCCAGGACGACGACCACGGCGGCGACGGCACCGAGGACCCACGGCCAGCGCGGGCGGCGAGCGGGCGGGGCGATGCCAGGGTGCATCGGCATCCCGGGCATGCCGCCGGTGCCCGGACCGCCGAGGCCGGCGGGCGGCGGTCCCCACGGCGCGGGCGCGCCAGGGACCGTCGTGACCATCGGCGGACCCTGCCAGGACATCGCGGGACGGGCCGGAGCGGCCGTGCCCCCGGGCACCGGTCCTCGCCGGAGCCGCACCGTCGTCGCCTCGTCGATCATGGGGACCCCCGCGTCCTCCGCCTGCACCGAATGCGCAGGTCATGCCGCCTCTCTCGCCGCAACAAGCTGCTCCGTTACGTGGGTAGCTCGTGAGGATGAACGCCGTAACGGGGCGGGTGGTCGGCGGCGATGCGAGGCATGTCGGGCCACGGTGGCCCGCGCCTCGTCGGGGGGATTCGATGATCACGTGCCGCTGCGGCGCACCGCTCGCACCGTCCGCCACGGGCTGCCCGCGCTGCGGCGCGCGGCCTCTGGGCCCGCGGCCGGCGCCGCGTCCGATGGCGGCGACGGGTGCCGTCGCGACGATGGTCCGGCCGGCGCCGATGGCGTCTCCGACGGCCCACCCGATGGCGGGCCCGATGCGGGCCCCGATGCCGGCCGACATCCCGGCTCGCGTCGCCGCCCGCGCGGGCGCTCCCGTCGCCGCGCCGCCCGCGCCCGCCCCGCACCGCTCCGGGACGCCGACGTGGATGGGATGGACGGTCGCCGTGGCCGGTCTGCTCGTCGCCGGCCTGCTCGTCGCGGTCGGGGTCCTGGTGCTCCGCCCCACGACGGTGACCGTCGCGGCGCCCGCGCCCGTCTCCACGACGACCACGCGCACCGTGGTCCCCTCGACCGTCGGCGACCCCGGGGACCTCAGCGGCTACCGCAGCTCGACCGACACCGAGGCCACGAGCACGTCCCTGCTCTCCGAGGCGACCGACGCGAACCGCGGACAGGTCGAGGCGCTCGTCGGGAGCTGGGTGCCGCAGCTGTCGTCGAAGCGGGTCGGCACGGTCGCCGACGGCATCAGCTACGACAGCACCGACATCCTGAGCCACTACAACCAGCTCTCCGACCGCTACGGGCCCGTCCTGCTCCTCGACTCCACCGACTGGCCGGTGTTCCGCGAGGGCGGGTACTGGGTGGTCGTCGCGGCGCAGCCCTTCGCCACGGCCGACCAGGCGAACGCCTGGTGCAGCGCGCAAGGCCTGGGCGCCGACGACTGCTTCGCCAAGCGCCTCGCGCACTCGGGGAGCTCCACCGACAACACCGAGCCCCGGGGCTGAGGGTCACCGTGACCGTCACCCCCGCCGCACCCCGGCACCACGCTCCGGCGCCCTCGTCCGCGCTGCCCGACCTCGCCACGCTGATCCCCTGGCGCGCCTGGCTGCACCACCCCGCGCTGCGGACCGGACCGGTCGCGCTCGTCGTGGCGCTGGTGGTGGTCCCGCCGCTCGGGCTCCTGCTCGCCGAAGGCCACCACCTGGAACCGGCCGTGGTCCTCTTCGCCGCCTACTTCGCGGCGGCGTGGTGGCTGCTCTTCCGGTCGGTCCTCCGGCCGGTCACTCCGGGACCGGCCGTCGCGGGGAGCCTCGTGCTGCTGGCGCTCTTCACGCAGGGACCGCTCGCGTATGCGCTCGAGGAGGCGCTGGACGCCGACACGAAGAATCTGATCGCCGGCATCTTCACCGTCGGGGTCCCGGAGGAGCTCGTGAAGGCGTTGCCGGTCGCTGTGGTCGTGCTCTGGCTGCGCTCTCAGGGCCGGTTCATGGAGCCGCGCGACGTGCTGTTCCTCGGCGTCGTCAGCGGTCTCGTCTTCGGTGCGGCCGAGGCGATCCACTACGTGCTCGACTACTACTCGGGCGTCAGCGGGCGGGTCGAGGCGCTGGAGATGCTGTGGCGGCTCACCTACAACCCCGCCATCCACGGCGCGTGGGCCGGGATCACCGCCTACTTCCTCGGCCTCGCCGCCCGTCGGGATCCGTCGCAGTGGGCCGCCCTGGCGGGTCTCGGCCTCGGGATCGCCGCCGTGCTGCACGGGTTCAGCAACTGGGTCTCCGGTACCTGGCTGTGGATCGTGGTGGCCGGGGTCAGCGCGCTGCTGCTCCTCGCCTACTCGACCGTCGGCGTCCCGTCCGGCCAGGTCCCCCCGCCGGTCCGGGCCGAGCCCGATCCGCCGACCGCGCCGATCGTCTTCCGGGGCCCCGACGGCCGGTGGTGGGCCTGACCGGCGCTCTGGCTCAGGCCTCGGCCTGGGCTCGGGCGAGCGCGACGAACGCCGTCGCGGCCGGGCCGAGCGTGTCGTCGTCGCGACGCAGGACGAGGTAGAGGCACCGTTCGATCGGGTCGCCCTCGACACGCGCGGTGCGCACCTCGGGGCGGCCGTGCCGCTCGAGGGCGCAGGAGCTGACGACGCCGACGCCCTCGCCGGCGGCCACCGCCTCGATCAGGCCCTCGTTGGTGTCGCGGATCGTCCACCGCTGGTCGGTGACGAGCGGCGTCCCGCGCTCCGCGAGGGCGTCGGTGAACGAGCGCCGCGTCCCCGAGCCCTCCTCGCGCTCGACCAGCGGCGTCGCGGCGAGCGCCGCGACCGTCACCGGTTCGTCGGTGTCGAGCGCGTGGCCGCGGGGGACGGCGAGGACGATCTCGTCGGCGCCCACGACGAGCGCGTCGAGGTCGTCGCCGTCGGGCTCGGCGCCGGCGAAACCGACGTCGGCGCTCCCGTCGCGCAGCGCCGCGAAGACGCCGGCGGAGTCGGTGACGACCGTGTCGACGGTGTACTCGGGCTGGTCGGCGGTGAACTCCTCGGCCAGCTCGGGCACGAGGAACTCCCCCGGGATGCT
Source organism: Actinomycetospora sp. C-140 (assembly GCF_054796175.1). Lineage (NCBI taxonomy): Bacteria > Bacillati > Actinomycetota > Actinomycetes > Pseudonocardiales > Pseudonocardiaceae > Actinomycetospora > Actinomycetospora sp. C-140. The sequence goes on from NZ_JBTWNF010000009.1 coordinate 68,043, forward strand.
GCTCGCCGTCACGGCGACGACGGTCGCCGCGGCGTCGGGGTCGTCGAGCTCGGTGGTGTCGAGGTCGACGTCGTCGGGCGCGGTCATGGTGTCCTCCCTCGGACGGATCGGTCATCGGCTCCGGCCGTCCGCGCAGCGACGTACCCACCGCGCGGCGACAACCCACGCACGGATCCTCCGGAGCGCGACGAGGCGGGCGTCACCCGAACGGGAAGGACCTGCCGATATGCCTGCTCAGGCGGCTCGCTAGCCTCCGCGAAACCGGTCGTCGGGGGGCGGGGGCGCAGATGGGCGAGGGCAGGCCGCGACGGGTCCTGACGTTCGGCACGTTCGACCTCTTCCACGTCGGTCACCTGCTGCTCCTCGAGCGGGCGGCCGCGTTCGGGGAGCTCGTGGTGGGCGTCTCCACCGACGACCTGGTGCTGGCGAAGAAGAGTCGGCGGCCGGTGTTCCCGTCCCACCACCGGGTGGAGATCGTGCGGGCGCTGCGCTGCGTCAGCGCCGTGTTCCCGGAGGAGGGCCCGGGGCTCAAGCGCCGCTACCTCGTCGAGCACGGCGCCGACGTCCTCGTCATGGGCGACGACTGGGCCGGGCACTTCGACGAGCTCGGCGACGTGTGCGAGGTCGTGTACCTGCCGCGGACGCCGTCGATCTCGACGACGGCGACGATCGAGGCGATCGCGACCACGGTCGAGGTGCCCGACGAGCTCGGTGCCGCCACGGACGCGCGGGGAGACCGTGCTCCGGCGGCGTGAGCCCTCGCGAGCCGGTCGCCGGAAGGTCCCCGGCGGTGCGCTCGTGGCGCGGCTCGCGCTCGGCGCGCTGCGGGCCCTCAACCAGGCCGTCCCCGAGCGCGACGCGCTGGCCGTGCTCGTCGGGATCCCCGACGTCGACGACGGCATGATCGCGCTGGCCGACGAGCTGCTCGCCCGCGGCCGCGAGGTGGTGCTGCTGACGGCAGGCGCCCGGGTGCCGTCGGGGTTCTACGACCCGCGGGTCCGGACGATCCCGCGCCGCGACCCGCGGGCGCTGTGGTCGTACCTGCGCGCGCGGGACGTCGTCACCACCCACGGCGTGTACGGCGAGCGCGGCGGGCCGTCACGGCAGCGTCTGACCTACCTCTGGCACGGCGAGTCGACCGGCAAGCGCATCGACCGCTACCTCGACGGGCCGTCGAAGCCGCCGTCGACCGCACCGGTGCTGTCGAGCATCGGGCAGGCCTTCCGGTGCGCGGAGTTCGGGCTCGGCCCGCACGACGTGCCGGTGCTCGGGGCCCCGCGCAACGACCGGATGCTGCGGTCGGCGCGCGGCCCCCACCCGCTGTTCACCGAGCGCGCGCCCGCCCGTTGCCGGCTGCTGTGGTTGCCGACCTACCGCGCCGGCGCCGCGCAGGGCCGCCGGCGCACCGACTCGACCCGCGGGCACGCGGGGCTGCCGTTCGACCGCGACGAGCTCGCGGAGCTCGACCGGCGACTCGCGGATCTCGACGTCGCCGTGCACGTCAAGCTGCACCCGTTCGCGGCCGACGCCTTCGACCTGGCGACCCGGGCGCTCGTGCCGCTCACCGACGCGCAGCTGTGGGACGCCGGGCTGACGACCTACACCGCGCTCCCCCGCGTCGACGGCCTGATCACCGACGTCTCCTCGGTGTGGATCGACCACCTGCTGCTCGACCGGCCGATCGTCGTCGCGTTCCCCGACCTCGAGGAGTACCGCGCGACCCGCGGCTTCGCTCTCGAGCCGTTCGAGGACTGGATGCCGGCCCCGGTCGCGCGCACCGTCGACGACCTCGTCGACGAGATCACCGCGATCGCCGCCGGCGACGACCCCCACGCCGCGCGCCGCCGGGCCCGCCGTGCGCTCCTGCACGCCCACGGCGACGACCGGGCCGCCGCCCGCCTGCTCGACTGGTGCGCTGCGCGCATGTGAGCACTTCGGCGTGCTGGGGCACTCCGAAGTGCTCACGCGCGGCGGAGCCGCACCTACCCCGCCCACGTCTCGTAGAAGCGCACGTCGGCGCCGCCGGGGGCGAGGCGGAAGAACTCCCACCCCGCGACCGAGGCGCCGGCGGTGGCGAAGCGCGGATCGGACAGCGTGCGCATCGTCCCGTCGGGCAGGGCGAGGACGGCGGTGTCGCCGCGGTAGGCGACGTCCACGCGCAGCGGCCGCTCGTCCTGCGGCAGCGGCGCCGTGAAGGCGTCGCTCGCGACCTCCTGCAGGCGCTCGTCGACCAGCACGCCCGCGGTCCAGCGCTGGGGCGTGATCGCGAGGTGGATGTGCCCGGAGCCGGCGGGGCGCCCGTCGAGGGCGAGGAGCGCCAGCGCGCCGTACCCGTCGCCCGGCCCGAAGCCGAACACGGCGCCGAGGCGGTCGATGCGTCCCACGACGCCGGTGAGGTCCTGGAAGACGTAGGTGGCGGCGGCCGCCGGGGGCAGGTGTCCGACGAGGGCGCCGCCGGCGATCGACGGCGGCGGGGTGCCCGCGGGCTGCTGGACGGTGCGCAGCGGCACGCCCTCGTCGCCGCTGGTCGGCAGGGCGCCGGCGGGACGCGCCGACCACCGGGTCCCGACCCGCAGCGGGATCTCGGGGAACGACGTCGCCGCGGTCGCCGTCGCGCGGTCTCCGCACCCGGCGAGACCCAGGCCGACGGCACCGAGTCCGAACGCGGCGAGGACGCTGCGGCGGGACGGCACGGCGTTCATGGTGCAGCCACCCGCGCGCGGCCCGGCGCCCACCCCCGGCCTCGTGATCGTGGCGGATTTCCTGACTCTGAGTGTCAGCGTTGACGCCAGGCTGGCACCCCGGTGACCACCCCCGGACGGGTGCGGCGGGGCGGTGGGGGCGGGGTGCGGGCGGGACCTACGCTCGCCGGATGCCCGCCCGGAGCACGACCGGATGATCTCGCGGCGGGCGGCGCTGTCCGCGGCGGCGGGCACGCTCGCGCCGGTCGGTCTCGTCGCCGCGGCGTGCCCCGCCACCGCGACCCCGTCCGCCGACGGCCCGCCCGGGCCCCGCCAGGCCCCGCCGCCGTCGGGTGGGGACGACCTCGCCGCCCTGCGGGACGCGATGCCCGCGGCCGGCGCGCTGGTGCTCGGCGCCGGGGTCTACCAGCTCTCCGGACCCCTGACGGTCGGCCCGGCGCAGGACCTCATCGGTGCGGGCGGCAACCTGGCGGACGCCGCCACGACCCTGCGCGCCACCGCGCCCGAGGCGGGCGTCGTCGTCACCGACAGCGCCGGCATCTCGGGCAACCTGCTGATCGACGGCGCCGGGATCGCGCAGGCGCCGTTCGTGCGCGCCTTCGGGGCGGGCGCCGCGCAGCGCACGTTCCTCAACCTCTCGGTGATCGGCAGCGCCGCCGACAACGTGCTCGTCACCGGCGCCCAGAACGACACCTGGCTCGGGTGCAACGCCCAGGAGGCCGCGCGGGACAACCTCGTGCTCGACCAGGGCGCGGGCGGCCACGCGTTCGTGCGCTGCGAGTTCAACGCCGCGGGGCGCTACGGGCTGCGCTGCGACCGCGAGGTCTCCGGCGGCCCGTACGCCGTCCCCACCGACAACACCTTCGACCACTGCCTCTTCGAGCGCGAGAACACCGCGAGCGGCACGGGCGTCACCCAGGCGTTCCTGCCCGCGGTCGACGCACTGACGTTCACCGCGTGCAGCTTCTGGGCCACGCAGGCCGCGACGGGCCCCCGCATCGACGTCCCGGGGGGCAGCGGGACCGTGACGATCGTCGGCGGGCGCGTCCAGGGCGCCTCGCCCGGCGACGGCGGCACCGGCCTGCGCCTCGGCGACGGGTCCCGGGTCGTGCTCGCCGCGCAGCCGCGCCTCGAGAACCTCGCCGTCGGCATCGAGCTCGTAGCGGGCAACCCGACGGTGCACGTGCTCGGCGCCGTGTTCTGGAGCGGGGTCGGGCGGCGCTACGCGGGGGCCGGGCGACCGGACACCTCGGTGCTCACGCCCACCGACCACCCCGTCCAGATCACCCGCGACGAGCCCGGCGACCGCGCGCTGACCGTCGGCCGCGGCGGCGAGCCCGGGATGCGGCTGACGCTCGGCGCCGACGGGTCGCTCGCCTGGGGCGACGGCGCGACCTACGTGCCCACGGCGCGGCTGTTCGCCGGCGCCGCGCCCGGCGTGCTGTCGATGCCGCCCGGGCAGGCGCTGCAGAGCGGGCGCGGCCCGACCCCGGCGCGCCCGCCCGCCGCGGCCGTCGGGCCCGGCGCCGTCTTCTACGACACGACCCTGCGGCGACCGATCTGGTCCGACGGCGCGGTGTGGACCGACGCGACGGGCGCCCCGGTCTGATCATCCGCGCCGCGAACGGGGACTTCGGGCGCATAGAAGCAGCGAACGCCACGTTCGCTGCAACACACCGGCGAGCTCAGGTCCGGCGCGCCCGGGCGTCGCGGAGGGCGGCGCGGGCGCCGGAGCGGGTCCCGAGCCGCGGCTCGGTGCGCGTCGCGAACCCGGCGTCGGCGAGGTCCGAGACGGGTGACGCGGGCACGCCGGCGTAGAGCTTGCCGGGCTCGGTGAGGTCCTTGGACACCACGGCGCCCGCGCCGACGACGATGTTCTCGGCGATCGTCGTGCCCGCGGTGATCACGCTGTTGCTGAACACCAGGCTCGTGCGCCCGACGACCACCGGCTCCGCCCGCAGCGCCCACTCGCGGACGTCCGCGTAGTGGGTCAGCACGGTGCTGCGGACACCGGCGAGGATCGAGAGCTCCTCGAACCGCACGCCGCCCGCGCAGTCGAGGTAGTGCCGCGAGGTGATCGACGCGCCCCGCCCGAGCACCACGCTCGCCGTGACGTCGTGCTCCTCCTGCGGGATGTACTGCGCCTGCGCCGAGAACCAGTTGAACTGGCCGATGTCGGCCTGGTCGGCGAGGTCGACCCGCGCGAGCTCGCGGAAGATGTTCCCGGGGCCGATGTAGGCGCGCTCACCGAGCCGCAGCCGCCCCACCCGCCAGAACACCGACGGGTGCACGCGCGCGCTCGGCGCCACCCGCCACCCCCGCCCGAGCAGGCCGAGCAGTCGGTTCTTGGCGCGGCCGGCGGGCAGGAGGCCCACCACCAGCAGGATGATCGACCTCAACGAGTCCCCCTCAGGACGCCGGCGGCGGCGTCCCGATCGTGCCTGAGCCGTCGTCGGCGGCCTGCGGCGCCCGGGCCGGGGCAGCACCTCCGGCGGTCGGCCGCGCGGAGACCTGCACCAGCGAGCGGGACCGCTCGGCCTTGCGGGCCAGCTCCCGCTCGACGTCGCGCGGCACCTCACGGACTTCCCGAACCTCCCGGGCCTCCGCGAACGAGGTCTCGCCCGAGTGCGCCTCCCCCGCGGGCACGGCGCCCTCGGGACGGCGCCGGGGTTGCTCGGCGCGCTGCTGGCCGGTCGGGTGCGCGGGATGCGGCGTCGACCGCGAGCCCGCCGGCGGCACCGACGGCGGTCCGGACCGACGCGCGGCTCCCGGGGCCTGGGTCGACGGCGCCGGGGTCGAGGGGGCCTGGGTGCCCGCGCGCTCCGGCCGGGCGCCCCGGTCCGCCGCTTGCGCCGCGGTCCGGGCGGCGGCCTGTGCGGCGGCGCGCGGGGCCGCCGGCTGCTGGCCCTGCTGACCCCGCTGACCCGCCGGAGACGCCGCGGCGCGCGACGGCGTCGAGCCGGCCGGCGCACCACCGATCCCCAGCGCCGTCGCGCGGTAGCCGTCGTACCCGGCCGGGTCGCCGCGGCGCGCCGGGGCGTGGGAGAGCACGGACCCGACGACGCGGGCGCCGACGGTCCCGAGCGCCTCGACGGCCGCCGCGACCTGCGTGCCGGTGGTCGCGCCGGCCCGGGCCACGAGCAGGGCCCCGTCCGAGCGGCTCGCGAGCACCGCCGCGTCGGCGACGGGCAGCAGCGGCGGCGCGTCGAGCAGCACGAGGTCGTACTCGGCGTGCAGCAGCGTGAGCACCTCGCCCATCTGGCCGGACGAGAGCAGGTCGGTGGGGTCGGGCGGGAGCGAGCCGCAGACGAGCACGTCGACCCCGGTGCCGCCCCAGCGCTGCATCGCGTCGGAGAGCCGGGCGCGCCGCCCGAGGACGTCGGTCAGGCCGACGTCGCCGACGAGGCCGAGCCGGTCGGCGATCGTGGGGCGGCGCAGGTCGCCCTCGACGACCGCGACGCGCCCGGCGCGCCCGAACGCGGCGGCGAGCGCGCAGACCAGCGTCGTCTTGCCCTCGCCCGCCACCGCGCTCGTCACCGTGATCAGCTTGTGCGGGCGGTCGACGTCGGCGAACTGCAGGTTCGTCCTCACCCGCCGCACGGCCTCGCCGTAGCCGGCGTCGGAGAGCGGGGTGTCGCCGGCCTCCGGCAGCGCACCGAGCGGAGCCCCGCCGGCGAGGCGCGCGAGCTCCGCGGCGTCGCGCAGCGTCGTGTCGAGGGTGCCGCGCACGAGCGCGAGCGCCGCCCCGCCGACGAGCCCCACGACGAACCCGACGACGAGGTCGACGGGGATCGACGGCCGCTCCGGGTCGGTCGGGGCCGTCGCCCGGTCGACGACGTTGACGCTGATGGCGGGCGGCTGCCCGGGCACGCGCGACGCCTCGAGCTCGCCGACGACCGCGGTGAAGCGCGCCGCGACCGCGTCGGCCAGGGCGGCCGCCCGGGACGGGTCCAGGTCCTCGACGGTGATCGACATGATCGTCGAGTTGGTCGCGGTGGTGACCGCGACGTCGTCGGCGAGGTCGGTCGGCGCCCGGCCCGGCGTGAGGTCCGCGGCGACGGGCGCGAGCACCCGCTCGGAGACCACCAGCTGCGCGTAGGACGTGACGCGCTGCTGGGAGAGCAGGCTGCCCTGGTAGGCGGACAGCGCCCCGGCGCTGCCGTCGGCGGCGGACACGAACAGGCTCGTGGTCGCCGCGTAGGTGCGCGGGGTGAAGAAGGCGACGGCGCCGGCGGCCAGGAGACCGACGAGCACTCCGGCGACGAGCAGCAGCCAGCGCTCGCGCAGCGTGCGCAGCATCGACGTGACGGTCACGGACGAACTCCCCCTGCAGGTACGGCCGCCTCGGCGGAGACGGCCTGTGCGGTGGTGGACGGCGCAGCGGCAGTGGCTGCGGGCGCCCCGACCTCGACGGCCTTCAGGCCGGCGATCAGGGCGAACGGGACGTAGAGGTAGAGGTCGGCGAGGTGGTTCTCCACGACGCCGACGGCGAGCCAGGTCGCGGTGCAGATGCCGAGCACGAGCGGCAGCCCGCCGTGCCGGTGCCGCAGCGCGGCGACGTCGACGGCCACGCCGACGAAGGTCACGAGGAACCCGAGGAACAGCAGCGCCCCGCCGGCGGCGAGCAGCTGCAGCCAGATGTTGTGGCCCTGCAGCGCCACCTCGAGCCCGACGCCCTGCAGGGGGGCGTGCACGAAGTCCTCCCACGCCTGGGTGCCGAGCTGGGCGCGGACCTCGTTGCTGGCCACGGCGCTGTCGGCACCGGCGAGGCGCAGACGCTCGGCGGCCCCGCCGACCAGGTCCGGGACGGACACGGCGGCGATCACGGCCGCCCCGCCCGCGAGCACCGCCAGCGGCGCGAGCCACGGCCGCGACCGCTGACCGACCGCGAGCGTCACGATGACGGCCGCGACCGCGGCGACGAGCCCGCCGCGCGACTCGGACACGACGAGCCCGCCGAGCATGACGAGCCCGACGAGGCCCCAGCCGGCGACCGGGCCGAGTGTCCGGGCCCCGGCCAGCCGCCACACGACGACCGGCAGCGCGAGCGCGGTGGCGACGGCGAGGTGCGTGGGCTGCACGGTCAGCCCGGCCTCGCGTCCGCCCACGTCGACGAGGCCGCGCAGCGCGAGGCTGATGTGCGTCACCCCGCCGTTGTCGGTGATCCCGACCAGCGCGCTCGCGGCGGCCCCGAGCGCCCAGGCGTTCGCGAGCCGGCCGGGCAGGTGCGGGCGCAGCGGCACGGCGAGACACACCGCGAGCGGCAGGGCGACCACGGCGACCAGCCACGCGAACGCGGCACCGAGGCCCGGCCACCCCGCCTCGGGGGCGACCACCAGCTCCGGCGGCACGTAGCGCGCGGAGAGGTACGCGGGGCTCGGCGGGCTGATCAGGGTGATCAGCGCGACCAGCGTGATCGCCGCGGCGAGCACCCACACCCACACCGACAGCACGACGGGGCGGCGCAGCAGCAGCGCCCGCGACCCGAGGATCAGCAGCGAGAGCGCGAGCAGCACCGGGGCCGGCTTGAGGCCCCCCGCGGTCAGCGCGTTCCACGGCGCGGTCGCGACCGCGCCGAGCAGCATCGCCACGGCCAGCCCGTCGATCCCGCGCAGGACGACGAGCGCGGCGACCGCCACCGCGGCGCACCCCAGCACGAGGAACGTCGGGCGGGCGCCGAGCAGGTCGTGGGCGGCGACGGCGCCCGCGGCGAGCACCGCGATGCCGAGCAGCGCCGGGAGGACCCGGCTCATCCCCGCGTCACCGCCAGCGCGCGCAGGTCGATGGCGTCGCGGTAGACCTCGGTGATCGCCGCGACCCACGCGGCCGCGGTGTAGCGCTCCGTCGCGACCACGCGGCAGCGGCGCGCGAGGACCTCGCGGCGGTCGAGCACGGTGTCGAGCGCCGCCGCCACCTCGCCGACCTCCGGGGTGCGGCCGACGACGACGCCGGTGCCGTGGCGGGCGATGTCGTCGGCGGCGCCGTTGCCGGCGCAGGCGACGACCGGGGTGCCGGCCGCGATCGCCTCGAGGTAGGTCAGCGGCGGGCCGGCCTCGGGCCACTGGCTGGGCACCACGACACCGCGGTAGTGCCCCGGCAGCGCGCGGCTGACCGCGTGGGGCAGCGTGCCGAGGAACGTGACGTTCGGGCCCGCGAGCGCGCGGAGCTCGTCGGCCTCCTCGCCGTCGCCGACGACGTCGAGGGACCGGTCGGCCGGCCACGCCGCGAGCAGCTCGCGCAGGCCCTTCTCGCCTGAGAGCCGCCCGGTGAACAGCCAGCGCTCGTCACCGTCCTGCGGGGCCGCGGCGGGCGGGTCGGGCACGAAGTTGGGCACGACGGCGAAGCGCTCGCGCCCGACGCCGGCGCCGCCGTACTCGTCGGCGGCACGCTCGGAGATCGCGACGAGGCGGTCGGCGCGCCGCACCACCGGGTGCACGGCCGCGCCGCCGCGGTGCGCGAACGCCAGCGGCACCGTCGCCAGCCGCGACCCGTGGTAGCAGCCGTGCCGCACGCCCGACCACGCCGAGCCGAGCACGCAGTCGGTGCAGCGGCGCCCCTCACGCGTCAGCGTCCCGGCCGCGCACAGCGGGCGGAAGTTGTGCAGCGTCGCGACCAGCGGGCCGGACCACCGCTCCAGCCAGCGCGTGCCGAAGTGCGGGTAGAGGTTGTGGACGTGCACGACGTCCGGGTCGGCCTCGGCGAGCGCGGCCGTCGGGTCGGGGCCCTGGCCCGTGATCGTCGTCGCGGCGGCCTCGAGCGGCCACGTCGCACGGGTCATGCGGTCGTCGGAGTGCTGCGCGACGACCGTGACGTCGTTCCCGTCGGCCCGCAGCGCCTCGACCTGCGCGCGCACCGCGACGTTCTCGCCGCTGGGGACGTCCGAGCGGTAGAAGCCGTGGACGATCGCGATCCTCACGCCTGGTCACCGACCTTCTGCAGGAACACGAACCGCATCGACCGCACCGGCGGCGGGGTGATCGCGGCGAGGCGCCGGAACGCGGTCCACGCGAGGGCCGACCGCCCGGCGTAGGCCGGCTCGCTCTCGTGGGTGTAGCCGCAGTGCGCGAACCGCTCGCGGGGGAACCACCGGCGCAGCGCCGCGGCCGTGTTGAGCCGGTAGTGCGTGGGGAAGGTGTCGCGCGCGTCCTTCGTCGGCTGCACCCGGGCGAGGACGGCGTCGTGCAGGCGGTTGGGCACCATGCGCGCCGGCATCGCGATCGCGCCCCAGCGGTTGGGCGTCCGCGCGCAGATCCACCCGCCGGGGCGCAGGACGCGGTGCAGCTCGCCGGCCACCCACGCCGGGTCCTCGACGTGCTCGAAGGTGTAGTCGGAGACGACGACGTCCACCGACGCGTCGTCCAGCGGCAGCGCCGCCGGGGGCACGACGACGTGCGCGGCGTCGAGGCCCGGGTGCGCGAGCACGGCGTCGTCGACGTCGATCCCGACGACCGTGCGTCCCGGCGCCCGCAGGTCGCGCAGGCGGCGGTCGATGGCCGCGGGAGCGTGCTCGAACCAGTGCCCGCGGCCCGCCCCCAGATCGACGACGGTGGACGTGGCGTGCTCGTCGAGCAGCGCGTGGACCCGCAGGTAGAACTCGACGGTCCCGTTCAGGCGGGAGTAGCCCCCGGCGGCGAGCTCGGGCAGGTCGCGCCGGCGGCGGGCGGCGAGGGTGTCAGGCAACGGTGCTCCCCAGGGGCATCTCGTCGACGGTCAGGTGCGCGACGGCCTCGTCCAGGGCCTCGGCGACGACCGCGGGGTCCGCCGCGGTGGCGTCGACGAGGGCGGTGAGGTGCAGCGCCCCGCCGACGCGGGTGAGGTAGACGGTCACGACGCGGGCGCCGCGCGGCAGGGCCCCGCCGAGGACCGTGCGCGGGCCGTCGGCCCAGGGCAGCGCGTCCCAGCCGGGGTCGGCGCCGCGGTCCGACCAGCCCAGCGTCGGCACCGACTCCCCGGCCGGCGTCCCCGGAGTGGCGCCGAGCGCGGCGAGGACCCGCCAGCGGGCGTTGGTCAGCAGGAACTGCAGCAGCGGCAGGCCGTCGTCGACGGCCGCGGCGAGGTCGGCGGCGGGGGCCCCGGAGCCGCCGGGCAGGGTGACGGTCGAGATGAGGTTGCCGGCGACGGGCTCGCCGGCAGGCAGGTAGCGGCGCAGGTCGACGGGCACGACCACGCGCTCGACCGGCACGCCGCGAGCCCGCAGGGCCATGACGGATCCGTCGAGCAGCGTCGTCGACACCGAGCGGGCCGGCGCCTCCCGGTCGCGGCGGCGCCGGATCGCCCGGGCCTGCCCCGCGGTCACGGTGCACCGGACGACCCTCGCGTCCCCGATCGCGGTCGCCGACGGGCTCGGCGGGGTCACCGGCGCCCGCCGGGCCGCGGCGATCCGGCGGACCGCGCGGGCCACCCGCCGGGGATCCCGCGCCCAGTACCGGAGGCCGGCGGCGGCGACGGCGAGCTGCGACGGACGCGGGCGCCGCACCGCGAGCACCGGCGTACCGGGCGCGGCGACGAGGTCCGCGACGAGGCGCCGGGTGACCGCCGCGTCGCCCACCGCGTGGCTGTAGAGCACGCCGACGACGCCCGCGGCCCCGCCGGTGCCGACGAGCACCACGAGCGGCGGGCCCGACCACGCCTCGCCGGCGCGCGCGAGCACCGCGTCGACGACGGCGCCCTCGCCGTCACCCGCGATCTCCTCGACCACCAGCGACGGCTCGGCCCGGCGCAGCCACGCCGAAGCGGGCAGGACCGCGAGGACCGCCGCGTGACGAGCGCGCACGCTCGCCGCCGTGACCCCGCGCAGCGGGCCCAGCACCGTGAACAGCCAGGCGCCGCTCCAGGGGCGGTCCCAGACGTCGGGCTCAGAGCTCATCGCCACGCTCCTCCGGCACGAGGAGCACGTCGCGGTGCCCGGGCCCGGTGGCCGCGGCGAGGCGCAGCGGCCGGGCGCCCGCGCCGGTCGGGGCGAGCAGCCGGTAGTCGTGGTCGAGCAGGTCGGCGAGCACGCCGTGCAGCCGCCGGGCCCCGCCCAGGACCTCGACGAGCAGCACCGGGCGCGACGCGAGGATCGCCGGCCGGGCCGCGGTGAGCACGTCGGCCTCGCTGCCCTCGATGTCGAGCTTCACGAGGTCGCGGCCCGCGAACAGCTCCGAGGCCGGCGTCGTCCGCACCGTCACCGAGCGGCGGGCGGCCCGGTCGTCGACGCCCTCGGCGCTCTCGCGCAGGTAGGACCCGGTCGGCGCGGTCTGGTGCGACTCCTGGTCGGGCAGGGCGAGCTCGAGGTGGTCCGGGGCGCCGTCGCCGACCGCGGCCGCCGCGAGGACCGTCGCGTGGTGCAGGCCGTTGAGGTCGAGGTTGCGGCGCACGATCGCGGCGGCGTCGGGCTGCGCCTCGACGGCCGTGTAGGCGCCGACCGGAGCCGCGGCGGCGCCGACCACGCTGTAGTAGCCGATGTTCGCGCCGATCTCGAGGACGTCGCGCGCCCCGGCGCAGAGCCGCCGCCACCACGCGGCCTCGGCGGCCTCGTAGCCCTGCTCGCCGAACCACCACAGCACCCGCTCGGTGCGCGAGCCGACGACCTCGAGACGCTCGCCCCGCCCCCCGGGCACGGTGATCGTCGCGTGCGGCAGCGGCCGGTAGTACAGCGCGCTCGCGGGCAGGCGCCAGCGCCGGTCGCGCTCACCGGCGGCGCCGATCCAGCGGTCGTGCACGGCGTCGACGACCGGCGCCGGCACCGCCCGCAGGCCGCCGTGCAGCGTGCGACGGGCCAGCACCCGGGCGCGCCGCCACGGCGCGAGGCGCGGCGGCGCGGGCGCGAGCCGCGGCAGGGGCGCGGTGGTGGTCATGCGACGGACCTCCGGGACGGGACCCAGCGCCGCGGCGCCGCCACGAGCGGGTGGACGACGGCGAAGGTGGCGACGAGCCCGGCGACGGTGGCGACGGCCTGGCCGGTGACGAGGCCGTCGGCCCCGGCGGCGACCGCGCCGACCCCCGCCAGGGCGACCACCGCGACCAGGCGGGCGGCGTTGAGCGCGAAGGCCGTCGCCGCGCGGCGCGTGCCCGACAGCAGGGCCAGGGACGGCACGGTCAGCGCGAAGGCCGCGGCCTGCACCGCGACCGGGAGCACGAGGTCGGCGGCGCCGACGTACTGGCCGAACAGCAGGCGCACGAGCGGGTCGGCGAAGGCGGCGACCAGGGCGACGACCGCGACCACCGGCAGCACGGCGGCCGTGACGCGGCGCCGGCCGGCCCGCAGCGCGCCCGGCTCCCCGGCCGCGTGGCACCGCGCCATCGCCGGCGTCGCCAGCGTCAGCACGGCGCCGAGCAGCACCATCGTCGGCTGCAGCGTCATCAGCTGCACCGCGCGCAGACCGCCCGCCTCGGCCGGCCCGAGCAGCAGCCCGGCGAGCAGCACGACGGCGTAGACCTCGACCTGCCCGAGCACCGAGCTCGCCGTGAACCACCCGGCCACGTCGCGGGTCGTCCGCGCCCAGGGTCCGGGGTGCGCGGGGCGCAGGCCGCGCCCGGGGCCGGCCACGAAGACGACGAGCCCGGCGAGCGCCCCGATCCCCCAGGCCGCGGCGAGCAGGCCGAGGGTCAGCGGCGCGCCGGTCAGCAGCGCCACGGCCAGGGTCGTGGCCTGGGCCAGCGCCCACGCGACGTCGAGGCCCAGCGCCGCACCCGGCCGGCGCTGCGCGAGCAGCAGGTAGCGGGCGAGGTCCTGCAGCAGCGCCGCGGCGATCCACGGCACGAACCAGACGAGCCCGCCGATCCAGACCGACGCGGCGAGCAGCAGCGCCGTCGCCGCGAGCGCGGCCAGCCCGGCGAAGCCCAGGGCGGACCGCACGAGCGCCGGGCGGCGGGCGTCGTCGACGCCGGGCAGGTGCGCGAGCAGCGTGGTGCCGACCAGGCCGCGGCCGGTGGCCAGGACGACCGTGACGGTGCCGAGGGCGACCGCGAACGTCCCGAACGCCTCGGGGCGCAGCAGGAACGACGCGGTGTAGGCCGTCGCCGCGTTCGTCGCGGCGTTGAGCACCTGCCCCGCGAGCCCCAGCAGGGGCGTGACGCGCCGCCGCCGGACCGACCCCGTCCCCGGGGCGGCCCCGGCGGAGGCGTCGGTCGGGACCGAGGTCACGCGACCGTCCGCCGCATCCGCCGCCGCAGGGCGAGCAGTCCGGCGGGCTCGGGCTCGTGGTCGTCGGTCCCGGGGGCCGGCGGCACGTCCGACAGCGACATGTCCTCCACCGAGACCTCGTCGGCGACGAGCTCGCGCAGGGGCACCGGGGTCTGCGGGGTCGCCGTGCGACCCCCACCCAGCAGCGCGAGCCACGCGACGTACGCGCGGCGCGCGGCCGCGGCGGAGCAGCGGGTCACGGCGTAGCGGCGCCCGGCCCGGCCCAGGTGCGCGGCCACCTCCTCGCCGCCCATGCCGAGCGCGACCGTGGCCTCCAGCAGCAGCTCGGGGCGGCCCGGCTCGACGACGATCCCGGCGCGCGCCGCGGTGACCTCACGGGCGGCGGGGCTCGACGGGCTGGTCGCGGCGACCACGGGCCGACCGGCGGCGAAGTACGAGGTGAGCTTGCTGGGCACGCACATCTCGCTGATCGAGGGGCGCTCGTTGACCAGGAGGACGTCGGCGGCCGCGAGCGCGGTCTCGAAGTCGCCGTCGGGCAGCGGGTCGGCGAAGCGCAGCCGGTCGCAGCCCGCGGCGAGCTCCACGAGGCGGTGGCGCTGGTTGCCCGCGCCGAGGAGCACGAAGGTGACGGGCAGGTCGCGGGCCTGCGCCAGGCGCGCGGCCTCGACGACGTTCTCGAGGTTCTGCTTCGCGCCCATGTTGCCCGCGTGCAGGGCGACGGTGTGCTCGGCGGGCCATCCCAGCTCCGCGCGCATCCGCGTCGGGCAGCCGGTGGGACGCCCGACGTGGGTCCAGTTGCGGATCACCGAGACCGCCTCGGCGCGCACGGCCGAGCGGGTGAGCCCGGCGCGGAAGACCTCGTGCACCGCGGCGACCCGGTCGGCGCGGCGCAGCAGCGCGCGCTCGAGCCCGGCGACCGCGCCGCCGCCCCGCCCGCCGAGCACGCCCGCCTCGGCGACCACCGAGCCGTAGAGGTCCTGCACGACGACGCCGACGGTCGGCCGTCCCGCGCGCCCCGGTCGTCCCCGGCGCAGCAGGGCCGCGGCGACCGTGAGCAGCGCGGGGCTCACGGCGATCACGACGTCGGGACGCCGGTGGCGCACGGTCATCGTGGCCAGCGCGAAGGCCGCCTCCATGAGCACGCGGCCCACCCCGGTCGGGCGTGCCGGGACGGGGTGGCGAACGCGGGTCACGCGCACGTCCCCGTCGCGCTCCTCGCGCCGCAGCCATCCGCGCAGTCCCCCGCGCAGACCCCGGTACTCCGGCGCGACGCGCCACTGCGGGTAGTGCGGGAAGCCGGTGACGACGTGCACGTCGTGACCGGCGTCGGCGAGCGCCCGCGCCATGCCCGTCGTGTAGGGCGCGATGCCGGTCGTCTCCGGCGCGTAGTTCACACCCAGGACGAGCACGTCGAGTCGGGGCACAGCACTCCTCGGGACCGGCAGTCGGGGTGGGGACCCCGCACGCCCGGGTCCCCCTGCACTGGACGGGGAGCGAAGCGCTCGTTTCCCTCGACACCGGTCTCGTCGTCGACGAGTGGGGAGCACCGGTGAAGCGGACGTGACGTCACGGCCCTGTCTCGAAGCCATAACGAGGGCCTACGCGTGGCGTTGATCACCCACATGGTGCGTCCTGGTCCGGAACCGACCGGAACCCCCGTTTGCGCTGTGCGGATACGTCGCCCGTTCGGGTCGGGCACCGCGCCGCTAGCTTGGCCGCCACCTTCGCTCCGACCCGAGGAGGTCGCCGGGTGACCGTGATCGACCCTCAGACCACCGCGTCCACCGTGTCCGCCCCGGAGGCGGGCGCCGGGCTCTACGAGGATCTGCTGCGCGGCCTGGTGGCCGACGGCGTCCTGCGCCCCGACGACACGGTGCTCGTGCAGTTCGCCGGCGCGTTCGACCGCGAGGTCACGGCCCGCATCGGGCTGACGCGCTGCACGTTCGTCAACCTCGCCCCGGACTCGCCGTCGAGCCGCCTGCCCGACGCGGTGCACGGCGACGCGCACGCGATGAATCTTCCCGACGGCGCGTTCGACCACGTCATCGGGCACGCGGGCCTGCACCACTGCAGCCGCCCGCACCAGGCGCTGCACGAGATGTTCCGGATCGCGCGCAAGACCGTGGTCGCCGTCGAGAACCAGGACTCGCCGCTGATGCGCGCCGCGTGCCGGCTGGGGCTCGCCGGGGTCTACGAGCATGACGCGGTGCGCGACGGCGGCGGGACCACCGGCGGCGTCGACGGCACCGGCATCCCGAACTTCGTCTACCGCTGGACCCGCCACGAGGTCCGCAAGACCGTCCGCACCTTCGACCCGGCCCACGACGTCCCGGTCGACTTCCACGCGCACTGGCTCGTCGGCCCGGACCGGGCGCTGACGCCGGGCATGCGCTCGGTGCTCGGTGCGTCCGAGGGGACGGGCCGCGTGCGCGCCGGCCTCGCGGCCGGGCTGAACG
This sequence comes from Actinomycetospora sp. C-140, assembly GCF_054796175.1. NCBI lineage: Bacteria > Bacillati > Actinomycetota > Actinomycetes > Pseudonocardiales > Pseudonocardiaceae > Actinomycetospora > Actinomycetospora sp. C-140. Next base: position 84,329 of record NZ_JBTWNF010000009.1, read on the forward strand.
CGGGGCTCAACGGGCTCGCCCGCCACCAGGGCAACATCTTCGGCTTCGTCGTGCGCAAGGACCTCGCCCGGCCGCAGCCCTGGATCGAGTCGTGATCATTCGCGCGCGACGTCCGCGCACCCTGCTCGCCGTCCTCGCCGTCGTGCTGCCCGGCGCCCTGCGCCGCTGGGTGCACGTGCGCCTGCTCGGCCACCGGATCGACCCGACGGCACACCTCGGCCACTCGTTCGTCGACGTCGACCGCCTCGAGATGGGTCCCGGCGCGTCGATCGGGCACCTGAACATCATCCGCGGCTGCGAGCGCGTGAGCCTCGACGAGCACGCCCTGATCGGGCACCTCAACTTCGTCAACGCGATCCGCCGCGACAAGGGCTTCTTCGACGACGTCGAGCGGCGTCTCGAGGTCGTCCTGCACCCGCACGCGCGGATCATGATGATGCACTTCGTCGACGCCAGCGACCTGATCGAACTGCACGAGCGGGCGTCGCTGACGGGCTACTGGACCCAGGTGATGACCCACTCCTACGACCCGGCCACCGCCCGCCAGGGCACCTGGCCGATCGTGATCGGGGCGTGGAGCCTGGTGAACACCCGCTGCACCCTGCTGCCCGGCGTCCGCATCGCCGAGCGCTGCCTGGTCGCCGCCGGTGCCGTGGTCACGGGCCCTCTGGCGGAACCCCTGACGCTCTACGGCGGCGTGCCGGCGAAGGCGCTGCGCACGGTGCCGGCGGACATCGGCATGTTCGTCAACGAGGACGTCGTCGTCCGCTGACGTCCTCGCGGGCGTGATCGGGACGCTCGCCGGTCGCGGCGCGCGCCGTGCGCCCGCGCTGAGCTGGCGCCCGAGGTGGGGCGCGCGCCGATGGAGCGAGGGCGTCCTTCGCTGCATCCCACGCACCCAGGGCGCCCCTCGAACCGGGCGGGCACCCGGGCGCCGGTGGAGCGAGGGCGTCCCTCGCTGCCTCCCACGCAGCCAGGGCGCCCCTCGGACCAGGCGGGCACCCGGGCGCCGGTGGAGCGAGGGCGTCCCTCGCTGCATCCCACGCACCCAGGGCGCCCCTCGGACCGGCGGGCCCCCGAGCCGACGCCACGAGGGCCCACCCGACGCCGTTCGCCGGCGCCACCCGAGGACCAGCACCTCGGGAGCACGGCTGAGATGTTCCTGAGATTTATCCGTGACCGAACCGTTACCTCACACGATCGAGGGTCGTTACCCCTTCGGCGTAACCGACGGACGGTCGTTCACCCGGTGCGCGCAGAGACCAGTACCCACACCGGTGAAGGGATACCTCCTCATGGGCGCACACTCCGCTCCGACCACGCCACGGGCCGGCCGCATCGCCGGCCGCGGTGCCCTGACCGCCACCGCCGCGATCGCCCTGGTCGGCGGCGGCAGCGCGGCGGCGTTCGCGGCCACCCCGGCCGAGGTCGGCACCGCGGCGGCCACCGGCCTCACCGAGACGGCGCACGACCTGCCCGCCACCCACGGCCTCGCGGCGCTCCCCGAGCTCCCGGCGACTCCCGCGCTGCCCGCGATCCCGGCCCTGCCGACGGCCGCCGCGCTGCCGGCGCTGCCGGCGACGCCCGAGCTGCCGGCCACGCCGGAGCTGCCGGCGACGCCCGCGCTCCCGACCCTGCCGACTGCCGGCACCCACGCGGTCGAGACGAGCCCCGACCACGTCGTCGGCGGCCTGACCGAGCCGGTCACCGACCCGATCGACAGCGCGAGCGACGGCGCGAGCACCGCGGTCACCGACCCGGTGGACGACGCCACCGGCGGAGCGCCGCTCGACAGCGACGCCGTGGACAGCGACGACGTCGAGAGTGGGCACGTCGACAGCCACGCCGCCTCCGACGCCTCCGAGGCCACGGACGCCGCCGACACCTCCGCGCTCTCCGACGCGACCTCCGCGCTCCCCGACCCGACCGGACTCACCGGGAGCAGCTCCTCCGCCGACTCCGGCTCCTCCGCGGACTCCGCCTCCCCCGCCGCCGTTCTCGCGGGGGTTCTCTGACCCGAGCGCGGTCGACGACCGTGCGATGACGTCGGGGGGCGCCCCGGGTCCACCTCGTGGACCCGGGGCGTTCGTCTGTCCGGGTCCCGGATGAGCGAGTGATCCCTCCAGGTGCTCCGTTCACCCGATGTCATCGGGTCAGAGGAGCACCCGGGCGGATCATGGTCGGGCGGACCGGCGCACCGATCGTGGCCGCTGCGCAGACGGGAGGTGTGAACGCGTTCACCACGGCAACCCTGCTCCTACGCCGAACAGCCCAGCATCACCGGACCGCTGGGCGGACGGAGGTGCTCCGTGGGACGCCACACCCGACCCGAGCCGGAGGACGCGGCCGACGCGACCGCCGACGGCCACCGCCGGATCGCCATGGCCATCCGCCACACGATCCCGGCACCCACTCCGGCCGGCCCGACACCCGGACTCGACGCGACGACGCTGTCGATCCGCCCGGTGGCGCCGGCGGCGCGCCTCGCGACGGCACCGGCGGCGGACGCCGTGGTGATCACCCCACCCGTCCCGGCGGCCGGCCCGCCGTCCCGGCTGTCGTGGAGCGCCCGCCGCACGGCGCGGCGCGAGCAGGAGGCGAAGGCCGCGCTCGCGGCCCAGCTCTCCCGGGCCCAGCGCCGGAGCCGGCAGGTCGCGGCGTTCGCGTCCGTTCCGACGCCGCGCAGCCCCGCGGGGCTCGAGGCTCCGGTCGACGCGGCCCGCCCGCCGTGGACCGCGCACTGACCTACTCCTTGTCGGGGTCCGTCCCCGAGTCGCTGTCGGTGCGGAAGTCGTCCGGCGTGGCCTCGGACAGCGCGCGCCGCAGCTGTTCCACCTCGTCCTCGACGTCGGCCGTGGTGGCCGCGGCCGGGTCCGCCTCGTCGGGCTCGTCCTCGGCGCCGCCGACGGTCGCCACCGCGGTGGCGGGCAGCGCCGCCTCCGAGAGCACCTCCTCGTCGGCCTCGATGGGGCAGCCCTGGTGGACGGCGAGGGTGACGGCGTCGCTCGCGCGCGCCGACACCGCGCGGGTGCCGCCGTCCGCCGTCGTCAGGTCGAGCTCGGCGTGGAACTGGCCCTCGACCAGCGCCGTCAGCCGCACACCGGTCAGCCGAGCGCCGAACGCCTCGACGGCGTCGAGGAGCAGGCGGTGGGTCAGCGGGCGGGGCAGCGTCGCGGCCACCTCCGCGGCGGCGAGCGCCGTCGCCTCGGGCGCGCCGATCCAGATCGCGAGATAGCGCCGTCCGCCGGTGCGCTCCCGCAGCAGCAGCACCGGGTCCTCACTGCCCTGTTCCTGGCCCACCCCGGCGACCTCGACCTCAGCCATGTCCCCCACTATCCGCCCGGGACCGCGCCTCGTCGACCGGGCCCCGACAGCCCTGGGCGAACGCGTGCGTAGGCGTAACCGGAACGTGGTACCTCTTAGCTCGTGAAGCTCGACCTCACCCTGACCGTCGACGGGCACCACCACAGCCTCACGGTCGACACCCGCACCACCGTGCTCGACGCCCTGCGCGAGCACCTCGACATCACGAGCCCCAAGAAGGGCTGCGACCACGGCCAGTGCGGCGCCTGCACGGTGCTGCTCGACGGGCGCCGCACCCTGTCCTGCCTGTCCCTCGCCGTCGCCCACGACGGCGCCGAGATCACCACCGCGGACGGCCTGGCCCCGGAGGGCGAGCTGCATCCGCTGCAGCAGGCCTTCGTCGACCACGACGCCTACCAGTGCGGGTACTGCACGCCCGGCCAGATCTGCTCCGCGGTCGGGATGCTCGACGAGGCGGCCCACGGCGCGCCGAGCGTCGTCACCGAGGACCTCACCGGCGACGTGCGGCTCGACCGCGCCGAGATCGCCGAGCGCCTCTCGGGCAACCTCTGCCGCTGCGGCGCCTACGCGCACATCGTCGACGCCGTCGAGCAGGTGGCCCGGTGAAGCCCTTCGCCTACGAGCGCCCCCACGATGCGGCCGGCGCCGTCGCCACCGTGACCGCAGACCCGGACGCCGCGTTCCTCGCCGGCGGCACGAACGTCGTCGACCACCTCAAGCTCGGCCTCGCGGCGCCGAGCACGCTCGTCGACGTCACCGGCCTGACGTCCACCGAGATCACCGACCTGCCCGAGGGCGGGCTGCGGATCGGGGCCGGGGTGCGCAACGCCGACCTCGCCGCCGACGAGCGGGTGCGCGCCCGCTACCCCGTGCTCGCCCAGGCCCTGCTCGCCGGGGCGTCCGGCCAGCTCCGCAACATGGCCACCACCGGCGGCAACCTGCTCCAGCGCACCCGGTGCGTCTACTTCCAGGACCTCACGACGCCGTGCAACAAGCGTTCGCCGGGTTCCGGCTGCGCGGCGCTGGAGGGCTGGGCGCGCCACCACGCGGTCCTCGGCGCCACCCACGAGCCGGCCGACGTCGCCTGCGTCGCCACCCATCCCTCGGACATGGCCGTCGCCCTGGCCGCGCTCGACGCGCAGGTGCAGGTCCTCGGCCCCGACGGCGAGCGGACGATCCCGCTGACACACCTGCACCGGCTCCCCGGGGACGACCCGGCGCGGGACACGGTCCTCGCCCACGGCGAGCTGATCACCGCGGTCGACGTGCCGGCGTCGCCGGTCGCCGCGCACTCGACGTACCGCAAGGTGCGAGACCGCGCGTCGTACGCCTTCGCGCTCGTCTCGGTCGCCGCCGCGCTGGCGGTCGACGACGGCGGCACCATCACCGACGCCCGCGTCGCCCTGGGCGGCGTCGCGCACGTGCCGTGGCGCGCCACCGCGGCCGAGGGCGCGCTCGTCGGCGCCCCGGCCACCGACGACACCTACCGCGCCGCCGCGCGCGCCGAGCTCGTCGACGCCCGGCCCGTCGAGAGCCCGCGCGGCGGCACCGCGTTCAAGCTCCCGCTGGTCACCGCGACGCTGGCCGCCGCGCTGCGCGGGCTGGCGGAGAACCTGGCGGAGAACTCTGCGCAGGAGGCCCGATGACCACCGCATCCCGTCCCTTCGTCCCGCACGCCGTCGGCACGGCGATGCCCCGGCCGGAGGGTCCGCAGAAGGTCCGCGGCACCGCCCGCTACACCGTCGAGACGCCGGGCAGCGAAGCGCTGTACCTCTTCCCGGTGCAGGCCGGCGTCGCGCGGGGGCGCGTCACGGCGATCGACACGAGCGCGGCCGAGACGCTCGAGGGCGTCGTCGCCGTCCTGACCCACGAGAACTCGCCGCGCCTGGCCCGCGAGGCCGATGCCGACCACGGCGTGCTGCAGTCGGCGACGATCCACCAGCACGGCCAGTACCTCGCCGCCGTGCTCGCCACCTCCTCGGAGGCCGCGCGGGAGGCCGCGTCGCTGGTGTCGGTCGAGGTCGTCGAGGAGCCGCACGCGGCCGTCCTCGACGAGGACTCCCCCGACGTCTACGCGCCGGAGGCCCTCGTCGTGGGCGCCACCGACGACACCCGCGGGGATCCGGAGGCCGCGCTCGCGGCGTCCGCGGTCACGCTGCGCCGGACCTACCGGACGCCGATGGAGCACCACCAGCCCCTCGAGCCGCACGCGACCGTCGCGTGCTGGGAGGACGGCCGGCTCGTCGTCCACGACGCGACCCAGGCCGTGAGCTGGACCCGGCAGGCGCTCGCGGCGGCGTTCGGGCTCGACGAGTCCGACGTCGACGTCGTCGCCCAGCATGTCGGGGGCGGCTTCGGCTCCAAGGGCGGCACCCACCCGAACACGATGCTCACCGCGCTCGCGGCGCAGGCCGTCCCGGGCCGGTCGGTGCGCTACGCGCTGACGCGCCAGCAGATGTTCGACCTGGTGGGCTACCGGCCGGCGACCGTGCAGCACATCGCGCTGGGCGCCGACCGCGAGGGCCGGCTCACCGCGATCACCCACGACGTCGTCGACCAGGGCTCGAAGATCGGCGAGTTCGTCGAGCCTGCGGCCGCGTTCAGCCGCGGCATGTACGCAGCCGAGGCGCGGCGCACGACCCACCGGGTGGTGCCGTTGGACATCGGGGTGCCGACGTTCATGCGCGCTCCCGGCGAGGCGCCGGGCAGCTTCGCCGGCGAGTGCGCGATGGACGAGCTGGCGATCGAGCTCGGGATCGACCCGGTCGAGCTGCGGGTGCGCAACGAGCCCGAGGTCGACCCGGAGTCCGGGCTGCCGTACTCCAGCCGCAACCTCGTGGCCTGCCTGCGCCGGGGCGCGGAGCGCTTCGGGTGGGCCGACCGTGACCCGGCGCCGCGCGCGCGGCTGGTCGACGGCTGGTGGCACGGCACCGGGGTGGGCTCGGCGTCCTTCCCGGTCCCGCGATTCCCCGGATCGGAGGCGACGATCCGGGCGACCGGCGCGGGCGACACGGCGGGCTACATCGTCGAGATCGCCGCCTCCGACATCGGCCAGGGCGCGCGGGCGGCGCTCACCGCGATCGCGGCCGACGCCCTCGACGTCGGAGTCGAACGGATCGACCTGCGCATCGGCGACACCGCCTTCGGCCCGGCGGGCCCGGCCGGCGGCTCGGCGGGCACGACGTCGTGGGGCGCGACGATCGTCGAGGCGGCCGACCGTTTCCGGGACAAGTACGGCGACCATCCCGACGACGGCGACGAGGCCGACGCCCACACGCCCGACAACCCGTGGGCCGGCGAGTACTCGATGCACTCCTTCGGGGCGCACTTCGTCGAGGTGGCCGTGCACGCCGACACCGGCGAGATCCGGGTGCCGCGGATGCTGGGGGTGTTCGCCGCGGGCCGCATCGTCAACCCGCTGACCGCCCGCTCGCAGTTCCTCGGCGGCATGACGTGGGGGCTCTCGGCCGCCCTGCACGAGGAGAGCGTCCTCGACGACCGCTTCGGCCACGTCGTCAACCGGGACCTCGCCGGCTACCACGTCGCCTCGAACGCCGACGTCGGCACCGTGGACGTGGAGTGGCTCGACGAGGACGACCCCTACGTCAACCCGATGGGCACCAAGGGCATCGGCGAGATCGGGATCGTCGGCGTCGCGGCGGCGATCGCCAACGCCGCGTATCACGCCACCGGCGTCCGGGTCCGCTCCCTCCCGATCACCCTGGACGCGTTCCTCTGACCGGCCTACGTGAGCGAACTTTGGGCCTATAGGCCCAAAGTTCGCTCACGTACGGGTCGGGTCACCGGGCGGTGGTGATCCCCCGGCCCAGGCTCGTCACGGCCTCCCGGGTCTCGGTCATCGCCGCGACGCACTCCGGCGGCGCGCCGCCGGTGGCGCAGCCGGCGCGCAGGAAGTGGTCGTGACCGGCGACGACGGCCGCGGCCGGATCGGTGATCTCGGGCTGGCCGGGGCGCGCCACCGAGGCCGCGTTCGCCACGTTGAGGACCTCCTCCTCCCACCGGCCGCACCGGGGGTACAGCCCCGCGACGTCCCGCGACGTGTAGCAGGCGTCCTGCTGGACGAGCTCCAGCTTCGTGCGCGCGGCCTCGAGGGACTGGTCGGGCCGCGCCGCGGGCCCCGACGTGCCCTCGGTGTAGTCCGACGAGCACCCGGCCACCGCGACGACGGCGAGCAGCAGCCCGAGCACCACCCGCGCCGCTGCGATCACCGGCCCACGGTGTCAGGGGTCCCGGAGGGTCGCCACCGCGGGGTTCAGGTGGTCGCGGTCGCGGGGAAGTCGGTGTCGCGGCCGAGCGGCTCGACGGCGTCCAGCTCGGCGAGACGGGCGTGGAACGTGTCGCGCACGGTGTCGAACGCGTTGGCGCCGAGCGGCAGGCGCAGAGGCGGGTCGTCCATCGCGGCGACGTCGACGACGGCGTGGGCGGCGCGCTCCGGGTCGCCGGGCTGCGTGCCGTCGAGGGTCGCGAACCGGGCGCGCGAGGTCTCGAGGATCTCCGCGTAGGCCGGGATCGGGTCCGCCACCACCGGCGAACGGCCGGCGAAGTCGGTGCGGAACGGCCCGGGCTCGATCATCGTGACCCTGATGCCCAGCGGCGCGACCTCGGCCGCGAGTCCCTCGGACGCACCCTCGAGCGCCATCTTCGTCGCCGAGTACGCCGACCCGCCGAGCGCGGAGCGCACCCCGGCGATCGACGACATCTGGATCACGTGGCCCGAGCCCTGCGCCCGCATCACCGGCAGCACCGCGCGCGTGACGGCGAGGGCGCCGAAGACGTTGACCTCGAACTGGGCGCGGATCTGCGCGTCGGTGAACTCCTCGAACGCGCCGCGGCTGCCGTAGCCGGCGTTGTTGACCACGACGTCGATCCGGCCGAACTCGCCCACCGCGTGGTCGACGGCCGCGGTGATCGCGTCCGGGTCGGTGACGTCGAGCGCCGCGGTCCGGACCCGCTCGGGCGCCTCCGCGGCCAGGTCCGCGACGTCGCTCTCCTTCCGCGCGGTCGCCACGACGCGGTGTCCGCGCGCCAGCGCCGCCCGGGCGATCGCGCGCCCGAACCCGGTGCTCGTCCCGGTGATGAGCCAGACCGTCCCGGCCCCGTCCTGCGGCGTGCTCATCGCCGCCACCTCCTGATGCCTTGGGTACCAAGACAAAATAGCTTGAGTACCAAGATAGTGTCGAGCCGTGGACGACACCCAGCCCCGCGACGCCGTCGACGCGGAGCTCCCGACGTGGATGGCCCACCTCCCCGCGGTGGAGCCCGACGTCGAGTCTGCCCGCCAGCGCATCCGGCGGCTCTCGCGACTGTTCGACGAGGTGATCGCCGACGCCGCGACCGACCACGACATGAGTGTTGGCGACCTGGAAGCCCTGTCGGTGCTGGCCCGGGCCGACGGGGAGCTCCTGCCCGGCGACATCGCCCGCACCCTCGGCATCACGTCGGGGAGCACGAGCCTCCGCCTCCACCGCCTGACCCGCGCCGGCCTCGTCGAACCCGCGCCGCGTTCCGGCGACGGCCGTAGCCGCCCGGTGCGCCTGACGGAGCGTGGTCGGCAGCGCTGGCGCTCCGCCACCGACCAGCGCACCGGTGTCGACCACGCCCTCGTCACCGGCGCCCTCGACCCCGCCGCCCTGCGCAGCCTCAACGACCTGCTCGCGGCCCTCCTGGGGCACGTCGAGCGCGAGCTCGGCCGGCACGCCCCGGCCCGCGGACCCGTGGAGCGCGTCGAGGGTTGACGCTCGGAAGATCACCAGCACGGCAAGCACGTCGCGGGGCTTCCGGAGGTGCGTGGTGCGCTGCTGATCACGCGGACGGGCCCGCCACCCCAGCGGGCGACGCCTACCACGGCCTTACGGCGCCCGTGACCCGGGTCCCGACCCTCCCGCGATCCCCTGACCAGCACGGATCGCCGTCGTTCCCCCTCATGCGCACCCACGAACCCCAGCACGGAGATCTCACACCTTCGTGAGATCCCCATCACTTACTGCTCGTGGCTGCCGTTGGGCTGATCGGTGTACGGGGGGACACCCACGTTTCCCTCGCACCTGTCTCGACAGCACTGCAGCAGAGGGGAACATCCGATGGGCGCACACCACGCTCCACGCAGCTTCCGCGGCGACCGGGTCGCTCGCATCACGGGTCGCGGTGCCCTCACCGCGGCCGCGGCCTTCGCCCTCCTCGGGGGCGGCAGCGGGATCGCGCTGGCCGGCGAGGCGCCGTCGCACGGTCACAGCCACGACCGCGACTGGCACGACTGCTCCTGCGACCACCACCGTCACGGCGACCGCCACCACCACGACGGCGACCACCGCCGCCACCACGAGCCGGACGGCGTCCGGGGCGGCCTGACCGAGCCCGTCACCGACCCCCTGGACGCCGCGACCGACGGGACCACCACGCCGGTCACGAACCCGCTCGACGAGCTCACCGGGGGCGAGCCGGTCGCCCCGGAGACCGCGCCCGACACGGAGACCGTCGACGCCACCTGATCCCGACAGACGCAGGCCCCGGTCACCACGGCGGTGACCGGGGCCTTCGTCGTCTCAGCGCTTCAGCACGAGCACGATCGCGATCACCACGAGCAGCACCGACAGCAGGTCCGCGGTGACGATCGCGTGCGTCTCCGAGAGGACGAGGAGCTTCGGCCCCTCGACCGGCTTGTTCAGTGGCAGCCACGCCAGCGCCACGACCACCAGCACGCCGGCCAGCACCAGCCGCCCCCGCCTCGTCACCCCGGGAGCCTGCCACGCGACAGGATCACCCCGTGGCCACCGGGGTCGTCGTGACGACGAGCAAGTCCGCGTCCGACGCCGTGCGCGCGGAGGCCCGGCGAGTCGCCGACGCCTGGGGCCTCCCGCTCGTGGAGCGGGGCAAGGCCTCCGTCGCGACGGTGCGCGGCGACGCGACGACGGCGCTCGTGTGCACCGAGGAGGGCTGGGTCGCCGAGTCGGCGCGCGGGCGGCTCGCGTTCCACCAGGGCACGGCGGCCAAGCGGCTGCGGGCGCTGCGCCACGGCCAGACCGATCCGCTCGTCCGCGCCGGCGAGCTCGCGCCCGGCGACCACGTCCTCGACGCCACGCTCGGCCTCGGTCGCGACGCCCTCGTCGCCGCGTGGGCCGTCGGTCCGCAGGGCGCCGTGATCGGTGTCGAGGCCGACCTCGTCCTCGCCCTCCTCGCCACCGAGGGCTTCGCCGGCGCCATCCCCCGCGTCGGATCGGCACCCGTCGAGGTCCGTCACGGCGACTCGCGTCAGGTGCTCGCGGCGATGGCCGCGGCCGGCGAGCGCGTCGACGTCGTGCTGCTCGACCCCATGTTCGGCGACCCGCGCGCGTCCGACACCGGCTTCACCCTCGCCCGTGAGCACACCGTGCCCACCCCGCTCGACCCGGAGTGGGTGGCGCTGGCGCGGGCGGTGGCGCGGCGGTGGGTGGTCGTCACCGCCGAGCGGGCCCGGGACTGGTTCCCGGACGCCGGCCTGGAGCGCCTGGCGGGGACGCGGTCGGGGCGGTGGTTCCGGGCCAGACCCGGTCCGGCCGCGGCGGCATCGGCGCTGCCGCCACCGCCGGGTCCGGCCGGCGCCGGCTCGGCCAGGCGATGACGATCGCCATCGCCAGGGCGACCGCCGAGAGGAGGTCGGCGGTGGTGATCCCGTGGCGCGACGACAGCTCGAGCAGCGTCGCGCCCTCGACGGGCTTGTTGATCCGCGCCCAGATCACCGCCGCGACCACGAGCAGGGCCGCCACGAGCAGGCGGCGCGCCGAGAACACCATGCAGAGAAGACGTGCACCGCGCCGGCATCGTTCCCCGTGGACCGGACGAGGTCAGCCGTGCTCCAGGATCAGCCGCAGCACCAGGACAAACAGGCCGACAACGCCCGCGGCCACGGCCCCGAGCAGGGTGGCGAGCACGCTGCGCCGCGCACGGTAGCCGCCGACGCCGCCGATCACGACGAGGAAGACCAGCCCGAGCCAGATGACGGCGTCGACGGCCTCCTCCGGCGTGTAGAGGTGCGTGGCGGCGCCGACGATCGCGATCACCACCGGCGGGACGGCGAGCTGCAGGACCTGTGCGGAGTGCCCGACGATGCGGCGGATCTCCCCGCGGGCGAGCGGCGGCGCCCCCGTCCGGCTGACCCGCGCCAGCACGCCCGCGAAGACGTACGCGGCGAACGTCGCCACGAGCGGCCCGATGGCCACCAGCGCGGCCTCGCCGAAGTCGGAGATGCCGTCGTCGAGCGCGACGACCAGCACGGTCATCAGCACGACCGTCTCGTAGACCGCGTGCTCCACCTCGAGCCGCAGCGGGCCCCAGCGCAGGGCGAGCGTGTCGGTCACCCGCCGCATCCTGCTGCCCGCGCCGGGTCGGCACGCGGCGGACACCCCGACCGGGTCACGCTCCGACGAGCGCCTCGGTCATCGTCCGCGCGAGCCAGGCCTCGTAGCGGTCGAGACTCCACCCGCACCGGCGCAGCAGACGGTCGGCGGTCTCGGGCGCGGTGAGGGTCCACAGGATGTCGCCGGCCTCGGCGACCGTGAGCCCCTCGCGCAGGCCGAAGCGGTCGGCGAGGGACCGCGCGACGGACGCCGTGCCGATCGACCGCTCGCGCTCGATCGTCTCGACGAACGCCCGCACCTGCGGGTCCCGACCGGGCGCCTGGATGTACACGGTCGTGAGCAGGGCCCCGGCGCGCTCGAGCATCTGCCGCCCGACCCGCGCGTAGAGGCGCAGCGCCGTCGCGGCGTCGGGCGCGGCCGCCATCGCGACGGCGTGCGGGCGCGCGCCCACCGGCACCGGCTCGTCGTCGCCGGCCAGCGCCACGTCGTAGACCGCCTTGAGGACGTCGGCCTTGGTCCCGATGACGTTGTAGACGGTCTGCGGGCTGACCCCGGCGCGGTGGGCGATGGCGTCGACCGTCGCGCCGGTGTAGCCGCGCCGGACGAACAGCTCGCGCGCCGCGCCGAGCACGCGCGCCCGCGTCTCGCGGATCTGCTCCGCACGGTGCGCACGCGCCGGGGGCGCGGCCCGCGGACTGTCGGCCACCACGGCAGGATGCCCCTGCTCAGGCGTCGACGGGCAGGGACGCGACGGGGAGGAACGCGGCGGGCGGCGCCGGCGGCTCGAGCGCCCCGGACTGCCACAGCGCCCCGAGCTCGTCGCGCACGCCCCAGTGCTCGGCGAGCAGGCCGTCGCGCACGCGGTAGAGGTGCATGGTCTCCATCGCGTACGGACGACCGGTGGCCGGGAAGCCCAGGTGCTCGGACGTCGCGACGCCGTGGACCGTCGCCCGGGCGGCGAACCAGTCCCCCTGCGCGACGGTCTCGTGCACCTCGTAGCGAATCCCCAGGACGTCCTTGAGCCAGCGCATGGTGCGCACGTAGCTCTCTCTGCCCGGTGGCATCCAGGGCGGGGCGCCGTGATCGACGAAGTCCTCGGTGACGAGCTCACCGATGCGCTCGATCTCGTCGGCCTCGAAGAAGGCGATGACCTGATGGGCGAGGGTCTCTGCGGTGCTCTGTGTCATGGAACGAGAGTCCAACCAGGACACCGGGTGCCGCCACGATCTTGGAGGATCGCGCCGCGGCGTTCCACCGGTAGCCGGGGGATCACGATTCGGTCGCCCCTCGGCCCCTCGCCACGGACCCCCTTGGCGGAACAGCCAAGTGATGGAACGGTCGATCTCCGTCGGACTTCCGGGGGGAGCACGCGGTGCCAGGTCGGTTTCGTGGCGCAGCGAAAGACCTCGTCAAACTTCGCGACGTCGACGTCTACGTCGCCGCGACGGTGGCGGTGGTCCTCGCGGCGCTCACCGTCATTCCGCTGCTTCCCGAGCCGGCCAACTGGGGCGACCAGGCGCGATGGGCCGTCACCCTCGCCGCCCTCGCGATTCTCGTCTTCCGCTCAGCATCGCCGCCGTCGAAGGCCGAGACCTTCGCCGAGATCGTGGGGGACCGCTCGACGTTCGACCGCCGATCGTTGGCCGAACGATGGGGATCAGCGCGCGAGGTGTGCATCTTCGCTCCGTCAGCCGTGAACCTGCTCTCCGCGCAGAACTGCGAGACCCTCGCCCGCACCGTGCTGTCCCGGCGCGACGGGAAGGTTCGGATCGTCGTGATCGATCCGACCACGGCGCGTTCCGCGGCGCGGCAGCTCGATGCCCTCGAGGTTCCCCAGCTCTCGCTCGAGGCCAGTCTCACGGCAACGCTGCGGCAGCTCGAGTTGATGAGCAACTGGCCGATGGCGGGCTCCTTCGAGTACCGCGTCCTCGATTACAACCCCGGCTTCAGTCTCGTGGCGACCGACCCGTCGACGCGCCGCGGTTCGACGATCATCGAGCTGCACGGCTTCTACAACCGGACCACGGGTTCCCGGATGCACGTCGAGTTCAGTCGAGCGGTCGACGAACGCTGGTACGCCTACTGGAACGAGCAGTACGAGCACATCTGGGCCGCCGCCACGGCCCGGGCCGAAGAACGCCACCCACAAGCGCCCTGACCTCCGAAAGTGCTCGATGGCCAACTGTTGCGCCGACAGGGTGAGAGGCCTTGGCCATCGCGTGACCAAGCGTGACGATAGGACCTCTTTAGAGGCTGTCGCGAGGTGCCGGGGGGCAGGAGCGGGCATGGACGACGACACCGACGTCACGTACGACCTCATGGCGAGGCAATTACAGCGCGGACGGGTGGTCCCGGTTCTCGGCGCCGGGGTCAACATGTGCGGCCGCCCCGAGGGGACGCACTGGCAACGCGGCCAGTACCTCCCCAGCGGCCCCGAGCTCGCCACCTATCTCGCCGACGAGGCCGGGTATCCGAACGACAACGAGCGCGATCTCGCGCGGGTTTCCCAGTATCTCGCGGCGGTGCTCGGCGGCCGCTCGCTGTACGAGGACCTGCGCTATGTGTTCGACGTCGATTACCCACCGACCGCCCTCCACGGCTACCTCGCTGCTGCCTCGCGGCACGTCCGGGAGAATCCCACGCGTCACGGGTGCATGCTGTTCCTCACCACCAATTACGACGATGGCCTGGAGTGCGCCTTTCGGAGCGCGCGCGAGCCGTTCGACCTCCTCGTCTACATCGCCCAGGGCCCGCAGCAGGGTCTCTTCCGGCACGTCCGACCCGATGGTTCGTCGACCGTCATCGAGAGCCCCAATGTCTACAGCGAGATCGATTTCGAGCAACGTGCCGTCATCGCCAAGATTCACGGCGCCGTACAGCGGATGCCCGGACCCGTCGACCCGACGGCCGACAGCTACGTCATCACCGAGGACCATTACGTCGACTACATCAGCCGCGCAGACCCGAGAACGCTCTTCCCAGCGCGCGTCGCAGAAAAGCTCGTCGACTCTCATCTACTGTTCCTCGGCTACAGTCTGCGCGACTGGAATTTCCGCGTGTTGCTGTACCGGATGTGGGCCCAGCAGCAGGGGCTCACCCAGAAATCCTGGGCAATCGAGTCGAAACCCGACGTGATCGACCTCGCCGCCTGGCGGGAACGCGGCGTCTCCATCCTCAAGAAGCGCCTCGAGGCGTTCGTCGAGGAGATGGCGCGACGGATGCCGCCGCCCGAAACGGCGGCGTGATGACCGAGGTCAGCCGGTCGGTGCGCGCCGAGGCAGCGGACGCGCCGGCGCGGCCGTATATCGGCCTGGCCCCGTTCGCCGAGGCCGACTCCGTCTACTTCTTCGGACGCCGCTCCGAGGTCTCTCTTCTTGCCTCCAACCTCCGTGCATCGCGATTGACGCTGATGTACGCGCCGAGCGGGGTCGGGAAGACGTCAACGCTGCGCGCCGGGCTCCTTCCCCGCCTGCGGAAGGTGGCCGAGGCCGCCGACCTCGAAAGCCTCGAGGACGACGACCTCTCCGAGGCCGGCCGCCTCATCGTGTACGTGAGCACCTGGTCGGGCACGCCGATGGAGACGATCGCGTCGGTGCTCGGCGAGGTCGTGCGCGAACGATGCGCACGCCGCCGACTCGCCGGCCCCGTCGAGCGGCTCACCTTCTCGGCCGATGGGCTCCAGCGGGCGTGCACCATCGCGGAGGCCACCGGGGTCGACCTGATCTTCGATCAGTTCGAGGAGTATCTGCTCTACGCGCCAACGCACGACCCGGACAACGATCTCGCCCGAGAACTGGGCGCGATCCTGCGGACGCGCGATGTGTCCGCGAACTTCCTGCTCTCCCTCCGAGAGGACGCGGTCGCTGGTCTCGACCGGTTCAAGGTGGCGGTGCCGCGACTGTTCGACAACTACCTCCGCCTCGCCCACCTCGACGAGTCCGGGGCCCGAGCGGCGATCGAGGGGCCGCTCGACGAATTCAACAGAGCCGCCGGTGTCGACGGCGCCATGACCGTCGAGCCCGCGCTCGTCGACGATTTGCTCGCCGAGGTCCGCGTCGGCCGGCTCTCGGTCGGCCCCGACGATGCCGCTCCCGGGCCCCGGACCGCCGAGCGGCATGCGATCGAGGCGCCGTTCCTCCAGCTCGTGCTCACCCGCATCTGGGACGAGGAGCGCGCCGAGGGCTCCGGCCGTCTTCGGCAGAGCACACTCCAGCGCCTCGGCGGCGCCCACTCGATCGTCCAGAACCACCTCGACACCGTCATGGCCGGTCTATCCGTCGCCGAGCGCGATCTCGCCGCCGCGATCTTCCGGTCACTCGTGACCTCGTCCGGCTCGAAGATCGCCCTCGCCGTCGACGACCTCGCGGACATGACAGACGTACCTCGTCACGAGATCCTCGAGCTCGTCGAGTACCTGGCCTCCGGCACGCACCGCGTCCTGCGGCCTGTTCCACCGCCTGCGGGCGACGCCGGCCCGACGCGATACGAGATCTTCCACGATGTCCTCGGCGCCGCAGTCCTGTCCTGGAGGCGACGCCATCTCGCCGAAGTGGCGCGGGCTGCGGCGGAGCGCAAGCTCGTCGAAGATCGCCGACGAGCCGAGGCCGATGCACTCGAGACTCAGCAGAAACTACGCCGGACACAGCTCATCGGCCTTGTTGTGGTCATCGCGCTTCTTCTCGCCATCGGTGGCGGCTTCATCGCCCTCCTCCAGGCCCAGAAGGCCGAGCGAGCCGCGTTGCTGAGTCGGGCCGCACAGAGCGGGGATGTCTCACCGACGGTGAGCTTGTCCGACGCGGTGCAGGCCGACGACGTCACATCCGACGTGGAGTCACAATCAGCCGTTCTGAGGGCTGCATCTCTTCCCCGCTCCGAGGTCGTGCTCGGACCGGGCTCTCGCGACAACTCCCGTGTGCAATACCTCTTGAATGCGCGATCGGCGCCAGGCGTGACGACCGTTGGTCCGGCCGGAGAGGTCCGCGCTTTGACAGACGACGGGCGAGTGGTGGGCAGACGCACCGCACCTGCTTCCTCGGGAGTCTCGACGGCCTCCGACGTCTCCGCCGATGGCGATCGCGTCGCGACGATCGACAGTGCGCAGCAGGTCAGCGTCCTTTCGATGTCGACCGGCGCGGTGACCTCATTCGGGCCGGTCTCCCCGAACGCCCGCGTCGGTTTCTTGAGTGGGCCGGCGGAGGGCCGCGTCGTGCTCGTCGACGGCAATCGCGGCGTCTACGTTCATCGCCTCGACGGACAGGGCCCCGACCTCACGCTGGACACCACCGCGACCCTGGCCCAACCCGTCGGTGACGGATCGGTGGTGGTGACCAGCGACGCAACGGGGGAGCACGTCACGAGCTGGAATGCCATGACCGGGCAAAAGCTCGCCGAGACCGCAGTGCCGGGACTGTCGTGGCTGCTTCCCTTTGGACGTGATCGCGTTGTCGTGATCTCAGCAGGAGCCAAGGACACCCTGGGTACTTGGGCTTGGGCGAGTCCGATGGCTCCGGCAACGCACACCCTCGAAGAGTACCGGCGCTCCATCTCCAATGTCCGCGTAGACGAAGCCAGCAATGCGGTGATCTTGGCGGTGGACAAGACCGCTCGTGTCTACGACCTCACGACCGGCGCATTGGTCTTCGACATCCCGGAACAGCCCGACTGGGTCAACGACGCCGCGTTCAGCCCCGACGGCCAGTGGGTCGCAACTGCCGGAGGCGACGGCAAAGTCCAGATATGGGAAAGGATGCGGAGCTACCCGCGCGGAGCGACGTACTCCTTCGCGGGCCATGAGGGAGGCGTCGGCGCCCTCTCATGGGATCAGGCGTCTCGTGGCCTGCTGTCGGTCGGGTCCACCGATGGGACGGTGCGTGACTGGATCTTGCCGGACGACCATCGGTTCACCGGGCACTCCGACTGGGCGCTTGCCGTCGACGAGAGCGGAGACGGTCGCTGGTTGGTGAGCGGGTCGAGTGACACCTCGGTGTGCGTGACGGCGGTCAACACGGAAGGTCCGCCTGCTTTCCCCTGTCTCGTGACGCAATACCGCGTGTCGGACGTCCACTTCGACCCAACCGATGCGCGACGCCTGATGGTGCTCACGGACTTCGCCGCAGCCCCCGAGCTGTACACATGGAGTCCGACCGGAGCCGTTCCCGGCGCACCCTTCCAGCCCATCACGGACGTTGGTGGTTACCTCGTCTCAATAGCGGTCAGCGAAGACGGCCGTACCGTCGCCGCCGGCGACAACAGAGGCGTTGTACACCTCTGGGACGCGGCGACAGGGTTCCTCCATCCTGAGGCGAGCCTGCGGGCGACAGCGGGTCCGACCGTCGCGGGTCTTGCCTCCGCGGGCCTGACCTTTGACCCTCGAGGGCAGTACCTGGCTGCGGCAGGCGGGGACGCGATCACGGTGTGGCGCCAGGACACAGGGCGATATTTGCCTGCCGAGACACTGCCCCTGGCTAATGCCGCGCAAGTCACCTACGACCCGACCGGGACCTACATAGCCGGGACGACCAGCGACGGCACCATCGAGCTTTGGACCCGCGATGGCCGACCGGTCCTCGACCGACCCCTGGTCGCGGAGGGATCTCGACGGTTGGGGTCGCCGGCGTTCTCGTCCGACGGCCGGCTCATCGCGGCCGGGAACGCGAGTGGGCTGGTGCAGGTGTGGGACGTCCGATCCGGGCGGCTCGTTGCGTCGGAGCGCCACCACGGCGAGGCAGTGAACGACGTAGCGTTCCTGTCCCCGGACGGATCAACGATCGCCAGCGCCAGCGACGATCGAGACGTTGCCACATGGACGTGCCTGGCGTGCCGGGATCCGCAGGCGGCGATGGACCGGGCGAGACAGGTGGTCAACGAGCAGCCGGCCGGTTGAGGTCTCGCAGTCCGTACATCAGGCGTGAGCCGCTCGGCGGGCCTAGGGTCCGCGCGTGACGTGGTGGCACGGCCTGCTGATCGCGTTTGCCGGAATCTGGGCAGGGACCATCAATACGGTCGTCGGGTCCGGAACGCTGGTGACGTTCCCGGTGCTCGTGGCCCTCGGCTACCCGCCGGTGACCGCGACGACGTCGAACGCGATCGGCCTGATCCCCGGTTCCTTCACCGGCGCGTGGGGCTACCGCGGGGAGATCGCCGGGGCCCGCGGTCAGCTGATCCGCTGGTCGGTGATGTCGGCGCTCGGCGCGGTCGTGGGGACGATCTTGCTGCTGTCCCTGCCGCCGGACGCGTTCGAGACGATCGTGCCGTTCCTCGTGGGGATCGCGCTCGTGCTGGTCGTCGTCCAGCCGTGGCTGACGCGCCGGTTGCAGCGGTCCGGCGGCGGGTCGCGCGCCGGCTGGCTGCTCTACCCGCTGATCTTCCTCATCGGCGTCTACGGCGGGTACTTCACCGCGGCCCAGGGGATCATGCTCGTCGGCGTCATGGGCCTGCTGCTCACCGAGCCGCTGCAGCGCCTCAACGGCTACAAGAACGTCCTCGCCGCGGTGGTCAACCTCGTCGCCGGCGCGATCTACGCCGTCGTGGCGCCGATCAGCTGGCCGGTCGTCGCGATCCTCGCCGTCAGCTCCACGATCGGCGGCCTGATCGGGGCGCGGATCGGGCGGCGGCTCTCGCCGACCGTCCTGCGGGCCGTGATCGTCGTCGTCGGGCTGGTGGCGATCGTGCGGCTGGTCGTCGAGTGAGCTTCGGAGAGCCCGTCAGATCCGATGCCCACGACTCGAACCGAGCCCGCAACTGGGTCACGTCTGCTCGCGCCAGGTGGGACGACGACCTCACCGAGTGTCTCCTCGCGGGGGCGCCGATGAGCATGCCAGCACAGCTCGCGCGGGCGTGCCGGATCAAGCTCCGAGGCTGACATGCAGGTTGATCCCGAGCAGCACGAGCGGCCACAGGAACAGCGCGAGAAGGAACGACAGCAGTGAGGAGATGTCAGTGATTCCGTAGTTGTTGGACAGAGCCACAACCAGTCCGATGATCAGGTAGACCACGGTCCCCAGCGAGATGTTCCGGCCTCGACGCATGTCTGACTCCTGACTCCGGTGGTGAGGACAACTAACACCGGCGACGCTCCGTGCTGGTCTGGGGGTCGTCGAGCGGCCGCACCACTCGGACGACCGAACGCTCAGCCGCGACTCGGGCCACGAAGGCACTCCCATGCACGCCCTGGCGCTGGTCTTTCTCGTAGACGCCAGCCCCGTCGGTTTCGGTCCCGTCACGACCCGCGCTCGACGCGTTTCGGACGGAGCGCCGCGCTGGGGACCGAGCTCCTGCTACGGGCCGCCCGGTCCTGCGAAGACTTCGGGGTCGACTTCGGCCTCACCGTTACTCCTGGCGAGGTTGAGTGTGGGGGTCGTCGAGTGCCCCGGCTCCTGCTCGGCGACCAGCCCGACGCCGGTCAGGATGTTGTCCTCGACGGTCAGGGCAGCCGAATAGCCGCCGCGCAGCAACCGGACGAAGGCCGACGGTGCACGCCCCTCGATCTTGTTGCGCAGGAGCTCGAGCCCGCGGCAAGCATTGACGAGGACCGTCGACTGGGAGTCGCCTCCGACGTTGGTCCACACGTTGTCCGACAGACTGATCTCGGCTGACCCAGAGCCTGGGAGTCCACAGACGACGCCAGCTTGGGCGACACCCGAAACGCGGTTGTCGCGCAGGGCGACCCCGCGCAATCCGTAGATCTCGCAGAAGAACGATGCTCCCCGACCGTCCATGTCGTTGTCCGCCACGAGCGCCTCCGAGACACCTTGCTCCGGGTACACGTCGTGGTCCTTCCACGAGAGCCGGACCGCACTGCGTGCAGACTCGACGAATGTGTTCGCGGTGATCCGCATTCTCACGGGAGGATGCCGGAGCGTCGGTGGTGTGACCACGAGGGCAATGTCGGCGACATTCCCGCCGTTCTTCTCGAACACATTTCCCGAGATGTCGATGTCATCGAGGACGGCGTTCTTGTCGTAAATATTCGGCTCGATATCGATCGGACCGGGCATGGTGGATCGAGAACAGCGGGTAAAATGGCATCCGCGCACCTCGAGCCCACGCACATCGATGACGCTGATGGCGTTCCTGTTCTCCCCGTTGCCGCCGTCGAACTTGCAGTCGACGATCGAGATCGTATCGTTGTGCCGCTCCACGGCGGCCGCCTCCCCGGAGCCGATCATGATCGCGTCCCCCTGGAAGTACACGAAACGGCAGCTCTGCACCGTCACCTCGGATACCGCGGACAACCACAGTAGGTACTCGAATTCACGGAAACCGTCTGCTGAACGACCCTCGAACGTGATGCCTTGGAGACGAATGTGCTTGATGTTGTCGCGCGGATCGACTGTTCCACCGGTGCCCGGGTTCACCGCGAGCAGGTGCCGGGCGCCCGGCCGGAAGACCAGGGTGCCGGGACCCAAGATCGTCGTGTCCGACCGCAGCAGCACGTCTCCAACGACGTAGCGCCCTCCGTTCAGAGCGATGGGCCGTTGACCCGCTGTGCCGTCACAGGCCCTCTGGAGGGCTGCTGAGTCGTCTGCGCTGCCATCGCCGACCGCACCGAAATCCCGCAGGTCGGAGGGCGCTCGCGAATCTGAACCGGTGGCGAACAGGCTCACCGTGCCCACGAGGCCCACGGCGGACAGCAACTGCAGCAGGCGCCGGCGATCCAGCTCCATCGTGCACCCCTTCGGCGCCCTAGCGGTGCCCCGGAATCGCGACAACTCCGGAACGATACCCGCCGTCAGGGTTCGTCGAGGGGCAGCGGAGGCGTGGGCACCGGGAAATCCGGGTTGACCCCGCCCACACCGACCACACCCCTTGGCCGGAGGAGACAGACGATCGTGAGCAGGATGATCGTTCCATCGACCCGCCAGGAGCGGTGATCGATGTACCACAGATCCAGCTCGATCCTCTCCGGCCACGACAGTGAGTTCCGGCCGCGCACCTGCGCCCAACCGGTCAGACCTGGACGCACGGCCAGGCGGCCACGTTGTCGGCTCGAATAGTGCACGACCTGGCTGGGCAGCGTGGGACGAGGGCCGATGAGCGACATCTCTCCACGCAGGATGTTCCACATCTGAGGGAGTTCGTCGATGCTCGTGACACGCAAGACGTTGCCCAGCCAGTTGATGCGGGCTTCGTCCGGTTCATCCTCGTACCGGGGCTTGGCCATCGTGCGGAACTTGACGATGTTGAACGTCTCGCTCGCGAGCCCGGATCGCTCTTGCCGGAAGAGCACTGGTCGACCGAGGCCCAACAGGATGGAGAGCGCCGCGACCACGAGGATCGGCGACAGGACGACGAACCCGATTGACGCCACCACGACGTCGACGAGGCGCCTCATCGTGACGCCGCGCCCATCACCTTGCGCGTGGCCGCGATGACGTCATCGACGTCCGTCCTGGACATCGCAGGATGGACGGGCAAGGTCAGTGAGTGCGCCGCGAGCATCTCAGCGACCGGAGTGTCCACCGGCTCATCATCGAACTCCCGGAACGCGCGTTCACGTTGGATCTCGCCGCATCCGCCCACCGTACTGGGAATACCTTCCGCTTTGAGAGCTGCCACAATTCGATCGCGGCCCCAGGCAGCGTCCAGTTCACCCGGGGCGATGCGCACGAGAAAACGGTAGAACGAGGCCTCGACGCCCGGGGGCGCGACGGGCAGGAGGACTCCTGGCACATCGCCGAGACCCGTGATCAACGCCGACGCGATGTCACGGCGGCGCTGCACATAATTAGGCACTCTACGGAGTTGGCGGCGTCCGACTGCGGCGTGGACCTCGCTCATGCGCGCGTTGGTGCCGAAGCTGTGGTGCACCCACCGGAACCCCGGTGAGGGCGGCGCCGTGGACTCGACGTAGTCCTTGCCGTGATCCTTGTACTCCCAGCAGCGACGCCACAGCTCCGCGTCGCGAGTCGTGACCGCTCCGCCCTCGCCTCCGGTCGTGAAGATCTTGTCTTGACAGAACGACCATGCTGCGAGATCACCGGTGGTGCCCACCGAGCGCCCGTCCCTGCGGGCTCCGTGCGCTTGGGCGCAGTCCTCCAGAAGCCAGAGGCCGAGCTGGTCGCATCGTTGCCGGATCGGCTCGAGATCAGCAGGGAAGCCGGCCAGGTGCACCGCGATGACACCTCGCGTTGCGGGAGTCAGCCGCTGCTCCACCGTCGCGAGGGACAGGCACCGCGAGTTCTGGTCGACGTCTGCCACCACGGGACGCCCACCGCAAGCCACCACCGCACTCGCCGTGGCGATGAAGGTCGATGCGGGGACGATCACGTCGTCTCCGGGCGCGATTCCGAGGGCCCGGATGCCCGCCTCCAGAGCCAGTGTGCCGTTGGCCATGGCGACGGCGTGCGGCACTCCCGCCCACGTAGCGAACTCCTCCTCGAACCTCCTTCCCTGATCACCGGTCCAGTAGTTCACCAGACCAGAGCGGATCACGTCGCCCGCGGCAGCGACGTCCCCCTCATCGAAGGTCGGCCAGACCGGGAAGGCTTCCCTGCGGACGGCGTCACCACCGTTGACAGCCAGCGTTGCGACATGCGTCGTCGTGCTCACCGCGCGGACCCCCCAGTCCTTCGAAGCGACTCGACCGCTCTCCCGTCGCCCGGTCGGCCTGGTCGGTCGAGTGCGCTGCTCGAGATCTCGCTCTCGTAGAGTTCCGCCACCTTGTCCCAGACGTGCTCGCTGTCGAAGCTCTCTTCGACGAAGGAACGCGCGCATCGGCCCATCTGAACTCGCAGGAGCGGGTCAGTCGCGAGACGTGTCATCGCCCGCGCGAGGCCGACTTCGTCGTCTACTCCGACGACGATCGCGGACTCGCCCTCGAGTACAGCGTCTCGACAGCCGGTCGCGGTCGTCGTCACGACAGGGAGCCCACAGGCACCCGCCTCGAGCAGAACGTTGGGCAGCCCCTCGCGGCGAGTAGGAAGAACGAGGACGTCCAGCGCGTGCAGGTACGGTCGGGGATCGACCACCGAGGCGACCTCGACGATGCGCGGGTCCTGGTCCATGAGACGCGCCGTCCGCTCCGGACAGGGGTCCGTGGGGTCGTGGGGACCGATGATCACGAGCTGGGCCGGCGTCGTCAGCTCGAGGGAGCGGAAGGCGTCGACGAGCGCAGCCAGACCCTTGTCCGCAGTCACCCGCCCCACGAACCCGAACGTGACAGGCTGCGGGTCGAGGCCCGCCGATTCTCGGGCAGGAGCTCGGTCGTGGACGTCCGACGTCACGAAGCGCGTCAGGTCGACCCCATTGGTCGAGCCGCGGTCGAGCACCACCAGCTTCTCCGAGTCGGCGAGCCCCTCCTCCAACGCCTTCTGGCGCAGCTCCGGCCCTGCGCACAGGACAAGGGTCGCAGCACGACAGGTCATGTTCTCCACGACCCGCAGCAAGTGTCGCCGCGCTGTCCCGGGACGCTCGCCTTCCAGCCGAAGACCCCATAGCGAATAGATCCGGACCGGGACCCGGGCCAGGAACGCCGCGATGGAGGCGACGAACGCCGCCTTGGGCGTAGCAGCGTTGACGAGGGCCGGGCGAAGTCTGCAGAACAACACGAGCATCCGGAGCAGCGAGACGAGGTCACGCGGCCCGAGCAGGCCTCGCCGCATCCGCATGGCGTAGAGCTCCGCCCCTTCGGACCTCGCGTACGCCTCGAGTCCTGTTCCGGGTGAGCACACGAGCGCGACCCGGAATCCTCGTTTCCTCATCGCCCCCAACTGCCCCTTCAGCAGGTTCTGCGCCGTGGCGGCGATGGAGACCACGTAGACGACCAAGGGCGCCGCGTCACTCCGACCTCGGCCTCGCGACAGTGGAGAACGGATACCAGAGGACGACAGCTGCCTGAGCGAGTTGGTCGCGTCGGAGACAGTTTGAGGGTCGGCGGCTTTCGAGGGATCATCGGCCGCAGCGCTCATCGAGGCCGCCGCGCCCCACGTCCCGCGGGCTCGCCCACTTCTGGTTCCGATCTTTCCGAGGGAGCATCGATGGCGCGGAAATCGGTCTGCGCCCGAAGGAGTCGCCAGGTCTGGCGCCGCTCGAGATACGGCTCGAAGCCGGCCCGGGCACAGCCCTTCAACGACGCGGTGTTGTCGACACCGACGAAAGTGATCGCATAGCGAGCGCCGAAATCGTGCGCGCGCTCGGCCACCAGGGCCATCGCCGCGCTCATGATCCGCTTGCCCCGTGAGGCCACTGGCGTGTAAGCGGCCTCGAGTAGAGCCGTATCCTCGTCCATCACCGGGAAAGCACCGCCGAAATAACGCTGCACATTCGCGTTGTCGGACGCCGTGAAGATCCACTGCGTGTAGCACGGGATGTCATCCGGGGTGACTCCCACCTGCCCCGCGCCGATGCCGGCCTCGAGGAGGCGCTTCCGCGTGGCACGGTCCCAACGTTCTTCCGGCGATTGCTGGTCGTCGACGTCGAGCACGTACGGGATGTCCCGTTCCTCGATCGACCGCACATGCACATCGACCAGCGCCTTCGGCGCCTCGAACGGCACACTCAGGTCCCGGCTCAGGCCGAAGGCGTCCTCGTCCGACCAGAGTCGTCGACGCACAGCTCCATAGGCCGGACGTAACAACTTCGGGTCCGAGACCGAGTCGCTCAGCGCCCGAACAAATGACTTCGTACCCATAGGGCCCCCCTGGTGGTCGGCATCGTGTTCGCCGATGAGGTGCGCCCCTCTGCCCCCGTCGCAAGCGCTCCTCAGGCACTACTCTCACTCGCTGGTCACGCTACGCTGCCAGCTGCGCCAGGTGAAGACCGTGACGCCCTCAGATCTTCACCCGGCAAGCGGTCGATGTACTACGCTTCGTATCTAAACCGCCGTGTTGGTGCTCGATCGGGACAACTCGGTGCTACATCCGCATCACGAGCCCCTGGAGGTGCCAGCTCTATGCCTGCCGAACGGGTCGTCGCTTCTCTGATTCCCGATCGAGGTGACGCCGCGACGGGTGAGGATTTTTTCCGCAGCGCGTCGTTCCTCGCCGCGGAGGGTGCCACGCACAGCTTGGTCATCGAAGAGGCTGACACACGTATCGCCGTCCCTCTCGTCGTCAGGCGGGTGCCCGGACATGCTCGATGCGATGCGGTCTCCCCCTACGGCTATCCGGGCGGGACACGACGGGGCCCGCTGATCGACCGCCGAGACGTGGACTTTTCCTCCACGGGTCTGGTGAGCATCTTCCTCCGTGAACGTGCCCTGGAACCGACCCTTGCCGGCGGATCGCCGCGCTCGACCATTCACCTGTTCGACCCCGCCCGTCCGCGGTCGATGAGCTCGACCTTCGCTCGACATGTCCGCCGGAATCTTCGCGCGGGTTACAGCGTGCACGTACGGCCCGGGGCTGAGGTCGATGACGACGGGCTCGCGTCGTTTCACTCCTGTTACATCGCGACGATGTCACGTCGTCAGGCGGCCGGACGCTACTTCTTCTCCGGGTCCTACCTGCGGACGTGCCTCGACCACCCGGGGTCGTGGTTGGTGTCCGTGCATGCGGGTGACAGTTCGATGGCCTCTGCGCTAATTGCGGTGCGCAGCGACCAGGTCCTCCACTATTACCTGGGTGGCACGTCGGACGAACATCTGGATGCGTCCCCGGCGAAGAATGCCTTCGCCCGCTCGATGGAGTTGGCCGAGGAACTGGCCGTACCGCTCAACCTCGGTGGAGGTCTGACACCCGGTGACGGGCTCGAACGGCTGAAGGCGTCCTTCACCAACCGCACCGATTCCTTCACCACTCACGAGATCGTCGCCGATGTAGAGAGCTACGAGGCGCTGACCAGAGCACGAGAGCACGAGCATCCCTCGAACTTCTTCCCTGCCTACCGGGCCTGAAGGTCCGCCCGGTCGGAGCTCACGACCGACTCGGAGACGGGTTCAAGCGGAGGCGGTGAGCCCTTGCCACGAGGCTGTCGCGGGCGAGCGCGCAGGTCAGCACGACACCGATCGCCACGCAGGCTCCACCGAGTGTGTCCGTGACGTAGTGCAGCCCCAGAGCGGACAACGTCAGTGACTCGGCAATGGCGACCACCGCGAGCAACAGAAACGCCGGCCATCGCCAGGGAGACTGCCGCCACCTCGCCGCCACGAGTACGACAGCCACGACGACCAGCGCGGTCACACCCGTCATGTGCGTGGACGGATAGGCGTAACCCACTCCGTCGCCCAGGGTCCTCCCGACGATCGGCTTCAGGAGAAGGAAAGTCGTGATGACCGCCAAGGGCGGTGAGAGGAGGGCGAAGAGACCGGCTCGCGCAAACCGTGCCGCCAGGACGGTGAGGACGACGATGCCGATCACCA
Organism: Actinomycetospora sp. C-140; assembly: GCF_054796175.1. Classification (NCBI taxonomy): domain Bacteria; kingdom Bacillati; phylum Actinomycetota; class Actinomycetes; order Pseudonocardiales; family Pseudonocardiaceae; genus Actinomycetospora; species Actinomycetospora sp. C-140. The sequence goes on from NZ_JBTWNF010000009.1 coordinate 111,305, forward strand.
TCGGGATCGGGTCGCCGAGGAGGACCAGAACCCTGAGCCCGTCGGGCCAGTTGTGGAGGGCCCGGTCGGCCCAGCGATCCACGGTACCGGGATGAGATGTCCCCGCGTAGCGCGTGCCGACGACGGAGACCACGACGAGCGCGGAAAGGACGAGGGCGACTACCGCGACACGTGCACCGGGCGGGATCAGCCGACGAGGTGCTTCGCTCGACCGTGCCACGGCTTCAAGGATGCCCGAGGATCCCCGGCATCGGCGACCGATCGCCCAGCTCGGCGTCCAGCACCTGCCCACGGCTTCGGTACACGACGGCGTCGAGACAGGGCATCGTGTATTCACCGACACGCTGGAACGCCGACGACTCGTCGAAGAGCGCTCTATGTTCGGGATTGAAATACAGCACCCACAACGCACGGTCCGCTCGACGGAGCGAAGCCTTGATCTTCTCCAGCGCCGCCGCCATGACGACGCCGTCGAAAGGGTTGAAGAAGAAGAGCACAGTCTCGTCGTCGGAGAGCTCGTAATCGGCTGCATCGACATCGATGACCTGGACCTGTCGCTCCGGGGCATCGCGACAGTACCTTCGCACATTGGCGCGCGCGACGTCGGTGAGCTTGCTGGAGAATTCGAGGCCGACCACCTTCTGGAAGCCGTACTCGTGGGCGAGCAGGAGCGCGCGTCCCTTGCCGCACCCGTAGTCGCAGAACACGGCGTCGTGGGGCAGGGCGAGATCGGCGAGCAACTTACGGAGCCCTCGTGCATCAACCGGCTCGTACCGTGACGCGTGAGACGCATAGGGCCCGACTGCGTCGAGGTCCCCCACGCCAACCCTCGCCGATGTGTCGACCCCACGTCGAAGGTCGAACACCCGCTCGCCCGCCATAGCGCCGATCTTGCGGAGGACGGCGAGCAACCCGAATCGCTGCAGAGCCCGAGACGTACGGGTGATGACACCGTCGGACGCGGCATGGCACACGGGGAGGAATCGACTTCGTAGCAGGAAGTACTGGACCCGGAACAGCGGAAGGAGAGCTCCGTGCCCCGATGCGGATGTCACCGAGTAGGGGCTCCTCCGCGCACGGCGGCCATCGTCCTGAGGGACGGCCTCATCCATGAGCCTGGCTGGAGGTCGCCGGGATGGCTTCTGCCGTGCGTCGTTGCTCGATCAGCTCTCGGCCGCGGTCGATGAGGCGCTTGAGGTGCCCCGATCGTGAGGTCTCGGGGAGAAGGACCGCCCCCACGATCCGGGCGGAGGCTCGGGACAGCGCGGTCCTCGCTCCGCGGAGCTGGTCGGGGGTGGTCACGCCCGCCCGGGTCACCAGGATGACACCTCGACACAGAGTGGCCAGGATGGTGGCGTCCGGCGCCGATTCGATCGGCGGCGCTTCGACGAACACGAAGTCGAACGAACCCGAGAGCTTCTCGAGGAGCGCGACCATCGCCTCCGAACAGATGAGTTCGCCTGAAGTGTCCGCTGCGAGGCCACGGGCCAGCACGGATACGGAGGCCGCCCCGCCCCGTTGAAGCGCCGATTCGACCGGCAATCCCTCAACCAGGACGTCGGTCAGACCCGTGGCGTTCGAGACGTCGGGTCGTTCTGCTGCCTGTGGCGAGCGCAGATCGGCGTCGACCACGACCACGCTGTGACCCTGCTGGCCGAGCACCACGGCGAGGTTCCTGGACACGGTCGTCGCGCCGTCCGCCTGAGAGCAGCTCGTCATCACGAAAACGCCAGCGGAGCGCGCCTCGAACTGCAGATTGGTGCGAATCTCGCGGTAGACCTGGGTCACGCTCGGATTCCCATCGCTCCCGGCGGAGGCCGACGTGTCTGCCCGCCCGTCGCCCACCACACCCAGACACGGCGCCCCTAACAGCTCGTTCAGCCGCGATGCCGTGCGGACGGTGTTGTCGAGCGTCTCCCTCAACACGGCCAGACCGAGCCCCAGCAGCACACCGAGCAACAGACCGAGCACCACGTACATCGGAGGTCCGAGGGAGACCGGCGCCGTCGGAATGGTCGCGGGCTCGACCACGGCGGCGGTCACCGCGGGCTGGAGACCTGGGTCGGTCTGTTCGAGGACTCCGACCATCCGCACCATCGCAGCGCCGCCGGCGTCGGCCAAGGATGCGGCCCGGACGGGAGAGACGTCACTGGCAGAGACAACGATCAGTGAAGAGTCCGGCTGTGGCGCGACCGCGACCTGCCGTGTCACCACCGTCGGGTCGACACGGGCGGCGCTCGCGGTGTCGCTCGTGAATCGCCAGCCGGTCGCGAGCTGTGCGTAGATGCGAGCCTTCTGCTCGGCGAGCAGCGCGCCTTGGTACGCCGTGCTGCTGTCGGCAGTCGGTTGCGCGGCGACGTAGACGTTGGTGTGCGCGCTGTACGTCCTGACCGAGGTGAGGCCGGCCAGGACGCCCACCAAGAGCCCGACGGCGCTCAGGACAGCGACCACACGCCAACGCTCGCGCACCACGCGCGCGAAATCCCGAAGTGACACCTTGACCCCCCAGTCGTGTCGCGTTGTTGCTCAGGGTGGCGTACCGAGCGGCTCCCGTGCACCCCGTTGACACCGGAACCGTCTGGGTTTAACTCTATCGGGTGTACGTCACGCCACCAGAAAACACAAGCTGTGACCGATGACTGATGACTTGATCGCTCCGGGGGGGGCAACGTGCATCGTCCTGCGCTGTGGGAGGCCGAACGTCGACACCTCGCTTTGTTGGGTGTCGACTGCGTTGCGTGGGTAGTCGCGCTGGCTGCGGTGATATTTGCGCCGCTGTGGGCACCGGGTACCGACGTACATGATCGCTTCGTCGAGTTCGCGCTCGTGGCGATCGTCGGCACGGCGGCCGCCGGCACCGCGTGCTCGATCTACCGAGGTCTGCACCGCCTGGGCAGCGCCGAAGAGGCCGTCAGCCTCGCGATCGTGTTCGGTGGAGTCGGAGCACTCGTCGCGGGTCTCGCGACGATGAGAAGGATCAGCGAGGGCGCCGTGCCACTCACGGCGACACTCATCGCGGCCGCCACTGCCGTCGGCGCGCGTCTGGCCCTTCGCCGCATGCAGGAAAGGCGTGCTCGCCGGACGCCGGCGACGGAGCGCGTTCTCGTTTTCGGTGCCGGCCACGTGGCGATCGAACTGGTGCGCTCGATGCTGGCCGACCCCCGCGGCGGACACGTGCCCGTGGCGATCATCGACGACAGTCTGAGCCCCCGGCGTCGGCGCATTCACGGCGTCGGCGTCTACCCCGGGGTGGAGTGCCTGTCCGTGGTGGCCCCCAAGGTCGGAGCGACCGCCCTCGTCGTGGCCACCCGAAGGGCTCAGCCCGAGACCGTCCGTCGGGTGTGCGCCGAGGCATGCCGGATCGGGCTGTCGGTCCATGTACTTCCGCCACTCGCTGAGCAGTTCCGCCCGCGGATGACCGATCTCCGGTCGATCGAATTGTCGGACCTGCTCGGCAGGCGGCCGTTGCAGACCAATGTCGCGGCGGCGGCCGGCTACCTGCGCGGCCGCCGGGTCCTCGTCACGGGGGCGGGTGGTTCGATCGGATCGGAGCTGTGCCGGCAGGTCTCCGCCTTCGGTCCGGCCGAGCTGATGATGCTGGACCGCGACGAGTCCGCGCTGCATGCGGTGCAGCTCGCCATCTACGGCAGCGCCCTCCTCGACACACCCGATGTCATTCTCGCGGACATCCGCGATCGCGACAGCCTCCTCGAGATCTTCCTCGAACGCCGTCCCGAGGTGGTGTTCCACGTCGCGGCGCTCAAGCATCTCCCGATGCTCGAGCAGTACCCGGATGAAGCATGGAAGACCAACGTCCTCGGCACCCTCAACGTGATGGACAGCGCGCTGCAAGCCGGGACCGAGACGTTCGTGAACGTCTCGACCGACAAGGCGGCCAATCCCACGAGCGTTCTCGGCCGCTCCAAGCGGCTCGGCGAGCGAGCCGTCGCGGCGCGCTCGCTCACCGCGGGTGGCCGATACCTTTCCGTCCGTTTCGGCAACGTCCTCGGCTCTCGCGGGTCGGTGTTGACGACGTTCACCGAACAGCTCTGCTCCGGCGGGCCTCTGACCATCACCCATCCCGACGTCACGCGGTTCTTCATGACGATTCCTGAAGCCGTCGAGCTCGTGATACAGGCGGGAGCTGTCGGTGGACCGGGCGAAGTCCTGGTTCTGGATATGGGCGACCAGGTCCGCATCGCCGACGTCGCTCACCAGCTCATGGCTCTCTCGGGGCGCCGCGCCGACATCGTCTACACCGGCCTCCGCAGTGGCGAGAAGCTCCACGAGGAGTTGTACAGCGAGAACGACGCCGCCGGCGTACGGGTCCACCCACTGATCACACATGTCGCGGTGCCGAGTCTGGACCCCAGCATTGTCCGTGCGTCATCGGCCGCGGACATGGCGGCGCTCACGACGATGGCGACCGCGCAGCCGGCGATCGCGCCCGAAACCGCGCGGCCGACGGCCGTTTCCGATGGGCGTCAGCCGGCATGACCGACGACCGCGTTCACGACGGCCGCGGCACAGCTCCACCAGGAGCACCAGCGAGGTCTCGTATCAGCCTCTTCACCGAAGCACGATTTCGTCGCACCGAGGACGGGAGCTGGCGAGCGTTGCACCACGCGGAAGCCGCGAGCATCGCCCGCTTCGCCGGCGCGGAGCGGGACGTCGTGGTGGTGGCCAGGGCGACCACGAGACCGACGGACGGCGACGGCGTGCCCGTCGACGCATCGGTGCAGCCCCTCCCGTACTACGTGGGGCCTCTGGCGTTCGTCGCAGCCTTGCCCCGTCTCGTCCCGGCCGTGCTCCGCGCCGTCCGCACGGCCGACCGGATCGTCCTGCGGATGCCCGGCACCATCGGGAGCCTGGCTGCGGTGGGGTGTCGCCTCACGGGACGTCGCTATGCGGTCGAAGTCGTCGGTGATCCCGTGGCCGTCATGCGCAGCGGGGTACTCGGCGCGGGAGGACACCTGCTCGCGGGCCTGTTCGGTCGTCAGATGCAGTGGGTGGTCCGCGGGGCGAGTTCCGCGGTCTATGTCACCGAGAAGACGCTTCAATCCACCTATCCGCCGTCGGTCGGCACGGTGAGCGCAGGTATCTCCGACATCCGTCTCTCGAGGGAGATGGTCGCCGACCGGCCGCCGAGCGCCCACCCAGGATCCTTCCACTTGGTCACGGTGGGCCACCAGGATCAGCACTACAAGGGGCACGACGTCCTCCTGCGCGCCATCGCCCTCCTACGACGGAATGGCGTGGACGTCCGCGCCACCGTCATCGGCGGCGGTCGTCTGCACGAAGAGCTGCGGACGCTGCGCGACCAACTGTCGCTGGGCCCCTGGGTGGAGCTCACGGACACCCTCAACGACCGCAAGGCAGTCACCACGCACCTCGACTCCGCCACGTTGTTCGTGCTTCCGTCCAGGACAGAGGGCCTACCGCGAGCGCTGATCGAGGCCATGGCGCGGGGCCTCCCTGCTGTCGCGTCGCGCGTAGGGGGAGTTCCCGAGCTGCTCGGCGCCGAATGCCTGGTGCCCCCGGGGGACCCGGGCAGCCTTGCCCGGAAGATCGGTGCGCTGCTCGCGGACCCCCAGCAGCGCATTGCGCTGGGACGGCGAAATCTCGAGCACGCCCGTCGCTTCGACGCCGCGACACTGGAGAGGAGGTGGGGATCGTGGGTGGACGCGCTGCCAGCATCGATGCCGTGACGGGACAGTCGGCGACTCGCACCCGAGCCTTGCTGCCGTCGGGTCTGGCGGCCAACGGCGCCGCCCTCGCGCTGTCGGCGTTGGCCGTCCTCGTCACCGCTGTCGTCCTCGGCGCGGCCGGACGTGGCCAGATCGCCGTGCTCACCGTTCTCGCCTCGTACAGCGTCGTGGCAGTCGGCTTGAGCCTGGAATCCGGCATCCTCCACTTTGGGTCCGGGTCGACATCACGCCGTGCTCGCTCGCTCCGACGCGACACCGCAGTCATCACCGGTGTCACCTTCGTCGTCGGTGTCGTTGTCCTGGCGATCGCCTGCCGCCTCCTGGTGCACCCACCCCTCTCCGCGGCGCTGACGGTCGTCTTCGCCCTGGGGTACGCATCTCCGGTGCTGATCCCGCCGGCGACCGCTTGGGACCGCTTGCAGGGCCGCCACCACGCCGCGACCTGGCGCCCGGTCGTCGTGCTGATCGCCCAGCAGCTCGGCGGTCTGGTCGGGCTGTGGCTCGATCCGTCCGTCGCGGCTTTCGTCGTGTGCGGGGCAGTGGCCTCTGTGCTCGCAGTGATCGCGACGCTGGCCCTCCACCTGCGGCCGGCGGCTGGCCGACAGCTCGGGCCCGGAGGAGACACGCGGAACGCTGCGACGACGCCTCCAGGCGACTCCGCCGGGGATCACCCGACGCCGCCCACCCCGGGCCGCCGGGAACTGATCACGTACTCGGTCAAGGGGCATGGCGGGGTGCTGTTGCACCTCTATGCGATGCGGGTGCCGCTCATCGCCGTCTCATTGAGCGCCGGAGCTGCGGCGGCCGGGCTCTACTCGGTCGCGGCGGCGTTGGCCGAAGTGGTCATCGTCGTCAGCCAGGCCCAGCTCGGGCGCGTGCTGGCGGCGGCGACGGGCGATCGGGGCGACTTCACGGTCCTGCGGCACCAGCTGAAGCTCGGCGCCGTCCTGTCCCTGGGGGTCGGACTCATCCTCCTCGGCGTCGCGGCCGTGGCCCCTCGGCTGCTGCCCACCGATTTCGCCACGCTCGTGCTGCCGACCGCGGTGCTGCTGCCCGGCATCGTCGCCCTCGGCACCTGGCGACTCGCCGCGTACGACCTGGCCGCCCGCGGCGGAGCGGGTGCGCGCACGACCTCTGCCGCCTGGGGCGCCTCGGTCGTCACCGTGCTCTTGGTGGTCCTCGTCCCGGCCTGGGGTGTGGTCGGGGCCGCGGCTTCCGCAACGGTCGGCTTCGCCGTGATGTTGGTCGCCCTCTGGTGGGCGGCCGGCCGTCCGTCGCTGCGGGGAGACCGAGGATGACCACGGTCATCACCAGGCCGGAGCGCCCGACACGCACGCTGTCGTCCACGGTGAACCGCCGGGAGGTGCTGCTCGGCGCGGCCGGAGTCGGCGTCACGGTCGCGTCCATCACTCCCCTCGCGGCCGTCGCGGCTGCCATCCCCCCCGTCGTCGTCCTGATCGGCGAGTGGACCGGCCGGCGCGCGTGGACCGTCACCGGCATCGTCGCCTCCACCCTCTACGTCGTGCACGCCCCCGGGGGCTTGCGGGAGTCGTTGCTCGTCGCGTTGTGCGCCCTCGCGGGGATGGTGGCTCGCCTCGTCCTCGGCGGGCTCGAAGCTCCGGTCCACCGCGCCGTCCCGCCGGCGCTCCTGCTGCTGGTCGTGACTCTCGATTTCCTGCTCCGCCCCCCGGTCAGCGTCCCGGGCCAGTACTCAGTCTTCGAGCAGACCGTGCTGCTGGCGTGCTTGATCGCCGTCCTCACCCAGGGCCGGACCGAGCCCGACGAGACGCGCCGCACGGAGGCGGCACTCCACCTCGCCCTCGTCGCCACGGCGCTGACCGCAGGGGCCGACTCCCTGAGCGCACTGAGCACGGCCGACGCCGAACTGATCGCCGCTCGGCAGGTGCAGAGCGTCTTCGGCGCGAGCAACTATGTGGCCGCGCTGCTCGCCCTCGCCGCCGTCGCATGCATCTACAAAGCTTGCAGCGGGTCCGGCTGGCGACTGCCCAACATCATCGCTGCCGTCGCCTGCCTCGTGATGATGGTGCCGCAAGCGTCACGAACCAGCACCATCGTGGTGCTCCTGGTCGTCACCTGGCTCCTGGTGCGCTATCGCCGGTTCGTATGGCTGTTGATAGCCGTGGCCTTCGGCGGCGTCGTCCTCTTCCTCTCCCCATCCATCGCCGTCCTCGACCGGTTCCAAGCTGCCGAGAAAGCGGGCGAAGAGCTGAACGGGCGGGTCGAGCTGTGGGACTTCGCTCTCCGTCTCTTCCGGAGCAACCCTCTCGTCGGTGTCGGCTCCGGCCGGGTGAGCGACGCGCTGCAAGAGGCGGCGTTCGTCCCCACCTACGTCCACGATCTCTGGCTGAGCTTCGCCGCGCAGTTCGGCATCATCGGCGTCGTCTTCCTGGCCCTCGGGACGCTTTGGATCCTTGCGGCCCGGGTCGGGCGCTACGCCCGCGTCCTCGCCATCACCGCCCTGGTGTCCTCGACGGTCGAGCCGGTGGTCGAGACGCTCGAAATGGGGCTTATCTTCACGGCCGTCATCTGCGCCGGCGCTGTACATCTGTCCTGCCTCACGAGCACAGCCAAGAGCGAGGAAGCTCGGTGATCTCCGCAGTTGTCGTCTATCACTCGGACCTCGAGCGCCTCACCGCGACGGTCGCCTCGTTGCGCCACCAGGTCGACGAGCTGATCGTGATCGACGTCAGCCCCTCGGGCGGCGCGGCCGGCCTCCCTGCCTCCGACACGGTCGTCCTGTCGAGGCCCGCCAACGAGGGGTACGGCTGGGCGTGCAACATCGGCATCACCGAGAGCAACGGCGATGTCGTCCTGATCTCGAACGCCGATATCCTCTACGAGGACGGGGCGATCGCGGCCCTCGCGAGGGCAGCTCGCTCGGGCGGTCTGTGTGCACCGCTCCAGACGACACACCGCGATTCCAGGCTGCCCGAGGACACCGCGGAGAGCCTCCAGCTGGGGATCTCGATCGCCGCATCGGCCAACCGCTGGCTCGGTCTGGGGCGACGCCGCTTCGCGGCTCGCCGCAGCGAACTCCTGACAGACCTTCCCGAGCTCCTGGCCGTGCCTACCACGATGACGCTGAGCGGAGCCTCGCTGATGGCCAGCCGCGCCACATGGGACGAGGTCGGGGGATTCGACGAGCGCTTCTTCCTGTACCAGGAAGATGCTGATCTCACCGTCCGATGCCACGAGCTCGGCGTCCCCGTTCACCTCGTCGCCCCGGCGTTGACCTTCCACGAGAGCGGGAGCTCCCGAGGTGGGTTCGACCGCGCCGTTCTCCGCTGGGCCATGACCAGCGAGCTCTCCGCGTGGCGGGCGCATCACCTACCCCGGCCCGTCCTGTGGCTCATCCAGCGGGTCGGTCTCCTCATCCGCGCTGCGCACGAAGCCGCCCGGGGCAACCGCCGACACGCCCACGAGTGGATGCGGCTCGTGCGTACGCAGGCGTCCACGCCGTGAGCGCCCTGGCCCGGCGGCTCAGGCCGACAGCCCTTCGCGCCCTGTGGGCGTTGGAGCGCAGATTGTGGACCTCGGACCTCGAACGACTGCGGCGCACCGGTCGGGTCGTCGTCGGACGCCACTCCTACGGTGAGCCACGAGTTCTGGAGTTCGGGCACGACCGCACGCGCCTCGTGATCGGCAACTACTGCTCGCTCGCGCGCGACAGCATGTTCGTCCTCGGGGGCAATCACCGCATCGACACGGTCACAACGTTTCCCCTGCGGATCCAGCTGGGGCTGGCGGGCGCAGGGTCCGATGGCCAGCCATGGTCGAAGGGCGACATCGTCGTCGGGTCGGACGTGTGGGTTGGCGCCCGCGCCACCGTGATCAGTGGTGTCACGATCGGTCACGGAGCCGTGATCGCTGCGGGTGCGGTGGTCACCCGCGATGTCCCACCGTTCGCCGTGGTCGGAGGTAACCCCGCCGTCGAGCTACGGCGTCGCTTCGACGAGCGACGGTCCCGCGCCCTGCTCGACATCGCGTGGTGGGACTGGGAGGACGAGGCCGTGCGCAGCGCAGTTGGTCACCTCGCGAGCACAGACGTCGATCGGTTCATCGAGACCTTCGGGACGCAGCGGGCGACGACGTGAGGCGGCCGGCCTCGATCGTTCGGAGGACGCCCGCGTCGCCAGCCACGGTCGGTATGGGCGACGCGCGGTCTCTCGTCCGAGAGGACGAGGTCAGACTTCGCCACGTACTGCTATGGCACCTACATCATCGACATCACCCGACCGTGCTGGCTGCGGCTGAGCACTAGCCCGTAACCCGACCGCCCATCACCGGCGACTGAGCACGACGAGCCGTTGTCGAGTGACGGGTACAGGCGACGCCGGACGCCGGCCCTCCGCTGCCAGGAGGTCCTCCAGCCCACCCACGCGCCGCAGCTTCTGCCACCCGAGCCGGATGCCGCCGAGCGCCGTGACCACCGACCGGATCAGCACCGTGTACATCAGCTGCCGGTAGACGATCTGCTGCAGCGGCAGGAACACCAGCACGCCGAGCTTCTCCCGCTCGAGCCGGAAGGCGATGACCGCGGCCGCGATCTGCACGGCCAGCACCGACGACCACATCACCAGCGTGGTGACCGGGTCGAGGAACAGCAGCCCGTAGACCAGGAAGATGTCGACCAGCGGCGCGAGCAGCGGCAGCAGCACCTGGAACACCGCGAGATGCGCCAGCCCGACCCGCCCGAACCTGCCCGAGGCACCGGACTCCACCACCGCGCGGCGGTGCTTCCACATCGACTGCATCGTCCCGTAGCTCCAGCGGTAGCGCTGGCGCCACAGCTGGCCCAGCGTCGCCGGGGCCTCGGTCCAGGCGCGCGCGGAGTCCTCGTAGACCACCCGCCACCCGGACCGGCAGATCGCCATCGTCAGATCGGTGTCCTCGGCCAGGGTGTCGTCGCTGACCCCGCCGACCTGCAGCAGCACCTGGCGGCGGAACGCGCCCACCGCACCCGGGATCGTGGGCATGCAGCGCAGCACGTCGTAGACCCGGCGGTCGACGTTGAAGCCCATCACGTACTCGATGTGCTGCCAGCGCCCGAGCAACCCGCGCCGCGACGCGACCTTCGCGTTGCCCGCCACCGCACCCACCGTCGGGTCAGCGAACGGCTGCACCAGCCGGCCGACCGTCGACGGCTCGAGCACGGTGTCCCCGTCGATCATGACGATGACGTCGTGGCGGGCGTGCGCGATGCCGGCGTTGAGCGCGGCGGGCTTGCCGCTGTTCTCCTGGCGGATCACCCGGACTCGCGGCAGCCGCAGCGCCTCGACGATCTCGGCGGTGCCGTCGGTGCTGCCGTCGTCGACCACCAGCACCTCGACGGGGTGCTCGCTCGCCACCAGCGACCGCACGGTCGCCGCGATGTTCTCCTTCTCGTTGTAGGCCGGGACGATCACCGACACCGACGCGGTCACCGGCGGTCCCCACGAGAACCCGAGAGCGTGCCGGCGACGGTGGTGGCGCACCGCGACCACCAGCATCAGCACCAGGCGGATCACCACGAGCACGCCGACGATCACCAGCAGCCAGGTCAGGACGTCGACGACGACCCCGGCCACCGCGACCAGGCCGATGAGGGTGGCGCCGGCCAGGTGCGCGCTGGTCGACGCGGTCCGGTTGTCGACCGGCAGCCCGACCGCGGTCTCGGCGGTGGCGAAGCGGTAGCCCTGCGCCTGCATCTCGGGGATGAGCCGGTCGAGCGCGGCGATGGTCTGCGAGCGTTCGCCGCCCGCGTCGTGCATCAGCACGACCCCGCCCGCGCCGTTCGCGGGCACGGAGTTGCGGACGATGGCGTCGACGCCGGGCCGCTCCCAGTCGCGGCTGTCGGTGTCGGACAGCACGGTGACGTAGCCATCGGCACCGGCGGCCTGGAAGGAGCGGAGCGCGTCGAGGGTCACCGCGTTCGCTGTCGACGAGTAGGGCGGGCGCAGCAGGTAGCTCGACTCCCCCAGGGCCCCGGCCAGCACGAGCTGTGTCTCGGAGAGCTCGCGGTCGATGCGCAGGCCCGACGCGTCGGACAGGTCGGGGTGGGTGAACGTGTGCAGCCCCACCTCGGAGCCGGCGGCGCGGATCTCGCGCAGCAGCTCGGGGTGGCGCGCGGCGTTCGAGCCCACCACGAAGAAAGTCGCCGGCACGTGGTGGCGGCGCAGCACCTCGAGCACCCGCGGGGTCCACGTCGGGTCCGGGCCGTCGTCGAAGGTCAGCGCGACGGTCTTCGCGGGCATCCGGGCGCTCGTCGGGTTCGCGCCGCGCGCGTCGATCACGGGGCCGCCGTCGGTGATGGCGGGCGGGACGCCGTCGGTCGCGTCGACCTCCGGCACGGCGCCGCCGGCGTCGACGCCGACCTGCGAGCGTGCCAGCCCGTCGACCAGCAGCAGGCAGCTGAACATCGTCAGCGCGATGACGACGAGCACGACGCCCCGGCGCGGCAGCCAGGGGCGCCGGGTGCGGGGTGCGCGCTGCGCGGACCGGAGGTCGCGGCCGCGGCGGGCGGAGTGGCGGGCCACCGTCAGGCTCCGATCGCGAGGATGTCGGAGCCCGCCGCGCCGAGGGCCGACGCGCCGGACGTCGTCGTCTGCGTGCTGTCCGTCGTGGACGCCGCGTGCCGCGGCGCGTGGTGGTGACGGTGGTGGTGCCGCTCGCGGTGCGTCTCGAGGTCGTCGCACGCGCGGTGATGTCCGCCGGTGGGCGAGGAGACCACCACGGGTCGCGACGTGTGGGTGACGACCCGGACGGTCACCAGCGACGAGCGGGTCACGCGGTGCACCACGGGTGCGGCGGCGGGCTCGGCGGCACGGTGACGCCCGCTGCCCGCTGCGGCGTGGTGCGGACGCCCGCTGCCCGCTGCGGTGTGACGCGGGGTCTCGCTGCGGCTCGCGTGCCGCGCCGCCGGGCGGGAGACCGCCGCGTCGGTGACGCGGGTGGGCGCCGGGGTCGCCGCGACGACGGTGTCGGCCGGGACGTCGACGCTGCCGTCGTCGTCCCCCTCGTCGATCTGCGGGCTCGGCGTGAGCGGCACGCCCGTGGCGGCGTCGATCGTGCCGCCGGTCGAGGTGACGGTGAGGCCGAAGGCCGCCAGGTAGGCGACCGACGCCGAGGCGCCGAGGTAGCCCAGCACCGAGAGCCCGCGCCGTCGGCGCCCGCTCGCGTCGACGAACACCGGCGCCGTCGCGACCTTCTCCCCCTCGGCAACGTCCATGACCGTCCCCCCGTGTGACCCGGACCCGCGGAGTGGATCCTCTGATCAGCCATCGCCACGGAGGGTGGTCATCGCTACGGCATCGGTGTCACTCGAAGTAGTGAATACCGGTCACCGGTTCGGCCGCCACGCCGCTCCGTCGCCGTCGGTGACGCTCGCGTCAGCCATCGCCGACACGTTCGGCGCGGGCCACTCGGCACCGATGTCCCGCAGCGCCTGCCCCATGGCGCGCTGCTCCGTGGCGATGCGGTCGGTCAGGGTGTTGATCTGCTGCACCGCCGTGAGGATCAAGGTCGCGGCGCCGCCGACCGCCACGAGGATCGCGCCGCAGGCGGCCGGGATGCCGACCACGGTGGCGGCTCCGACGATCGCGGTGACGACGGCGATGAGCATCAGCGCGGCGGCGGCCCCGAGCGCGAGCCAGAAGGACTCGATCTGGTCGGCGAGCCCGTGCAGCGAGGTCGCGAGCGCCTGGCTCTGCGCGATCATCGTGCCGAGCTGCTCGCCCTGGCGGGGCACCATCGCCTTGTACGCCTCCGCGCCGCCGCCCTCCCACTCGATGTTCGTCCGCATCTGGTCGAGGCCGAGCTTGCCGCCCGCGTCGCTGAGGGCGTCGGCGATCACCGCCCAGCCCGCCGCGGCCTGCCGGAGCCGGTCGGGGTCGCCGGGTTGGTCGAGGAACTGGCCGAACCGGTCGAGCACCGACTGCATCTCCGCCCGCACGCGCCGGAGTCCCTCGCGCACGGCCTCCAGGAGCTCGGGCGAGTGGAGGATCGGCCCGCCCACGGGGACGGGCGCGGACGCCGCGGCGCCCAGGGCCTCCTCGACGGCGGCGAAGAACTGCCGGAGCTTCTGCTCGAGGTCGTCCACCTGGGCGCGGACGTCGTCGACGACGGTCACCGCCCGCCGCCGGAGCGCAGGGCGTCGAGCTCGTGCGCGCCGGCCGCGTCCTCGCGCTCGTAGACGTCGGCCGCGGCGCTCAGCGCGTCGGCGATCGCGCGGAAGGCGGCACTGCCCTGGTCGATCAATCGGCCCATCCGGTCGCGGACGTCCTCGTAGGTGCGGTCGACCCCGGTATCGACCGCCCACATCGAGAAGGCCGCAGGCTCGACGAGCGCCAGTGCCAGCTCGCGGCGTGGCTGCTCGAGCGCCACGATGCCGGCCCGCCACACCTCCGCGTCGGTGCGCAGCGCCGCGAGCTCGACGTCGATGCCGCCGGCGTCCGGGCCGGTCACGGCCGCATCCCGGCCAGCCGGACGAGCCGTGCGGGATCGGCCGCGAGCTGCTGGAGCGCCACGGTCGCCGGGTGCGCCGGGGATGTCCTGGCTGCGTCGTGGCGACCGGAGAGCGCCTCGCCGACCTCGATCTCGATCTCGCGGGCGGAGGCGCCGCGGGCCCAGGTGATGTCGACGGTGACGTCGGTGACCACGCCGTGGTGGGCCGTCGCGGTGACGTGCTGCCGCGTACTGGCCCGCGTCGTGGCCCGCGGCGCCCGCGGCGGCGCCGAGCGCCGGGCGAGGTCCCGGGTGACGTCGGCGAGCAGCCGTTCGAGCGAGCCCTGCCAGGGCGTCAGATCGGGTGCTCCCGACGGCGTCGGGGGCGGCGCGGCACGGAGGTTCTCCTCGAGCCGTCGCCGCACCGCCCGCCCGGCCGCCGCGACGACCTCGGCGCCGAGCCGGCAAGGGTCGACCGACTCGCGCCAGTCGTCCGCCACCGTGACGTCCTCGAGCTCCCCGTCCGGGCCGAGGGTCACGACGACGACCTCGGAGCTCCGCGCCGGCGGCACAGGGGGCGGGCCTGTACGCGCGAACTCCGCGAACTCCGCGTCGTCCAGCCCGGCGAAGCCCCAGCGCCGCTCGTCCACGTGCCCCACCTCCCCCAGCGCACCCGCTCGGAGCGTGACACGGCGATCGATCGCGGAGGGGCCGAACGGAGAACCGGGTGCGCTCCGCGCACGTGAGCACCTCGGAGTGCTCTGGCACGCGGTACTGCTCACGTGCGCGCAGCGCACCTCTAGAGTCGCGCGGTGCGTCGTGATCGACCGGTCCTCCCCCGCCGCGGGTTCCTGACGCTCGGGGCCCTCGGTGCCGCGGCCGCGGGCTGGACCGTGCTCGCCGGGTGCAGCAGCCCCACCGTCGCCGCCGCACCCGGGCCGAAGGACCTCACCGACCCCGCCCGCCGCCACGTCGCCGAGGCGATCATCAGCACCTTCGAGAACTCCACGGTCGAGCTGCCCTACGCCGCCGCACAACGCCTCGACGACGGCCGCGGCATCACCGCCGGCCGCGCCGGGTTCACCAGCGGCACCCACGACCTGCTGCTCGTCGTGGCGCGCTACGAGCAGGTCGCCGGCGCCCCGACCCCGCTGAGCCGCTACCTCCCGGCGCTGCGGACCATCGACCGCCAGGTCCAGGACGGCAGCGACGGATCGAGCACCAAGGGCCTCGGCGGCTTCGAGGAGGTCTGGCGCTCGACCTCCCAAGCCGACCCCCGCCTCAACCAGGCCCAGGACGCCGTCTACGACGACCTCTACTTCCGTCCCGCCATGGACCGCGCCCGCGCGGCCGGGGTCACCACCGCCCTCGGGCAGCTCTGCCTGCTCGACACCGGCATCCAGCACGGCGTCGGCACCGGCCCCGACGACCTCCCCGCCCTGATCACCGAGACCGGACCGCAGGCCGGCGACGACCCCGCCTGGCTGCGACGTTTCCTCGAGGTCCGCCGACAGCACCTCGAGCACCCCGCCTACGAGGAGACCGCCGAGGTCTGGCAGGAGTCGCTCCCCCGCGTCGACACCCTCGAAGCCCTGATCGACCAGCAGCGCTTCGACCTCGACACCCCCATCTCCTGGACCTTCGCCGGACAGCGGTTCCAGGTCTGACCAGCAGCATCGCGGTACGGTGCGCCCCATGGAGATCGCCGAGATCGCTTCGGCCCTCGACGGACATCCGGCCACGGCCGGGCTCGACGTCCTCGTCCTCCACGGCTCGCGCGCCCGCGGCGACGCGGGACCCGGCTCGGACTGGGACTTCGCCCATCTCGCCGACGACGGCTTCGACCCTGTCGCTCTCCTCGCCGTCCTCACCGAGACCCTCGGCACCGACGCCGTCGACCTCGTCGACCTGCGGCGGGCCAGCGCACTGCTGCGCTTCCGCGCGGCCCGCGACGGCGTGCTCCTCCTCGAGCGCCGTCGAGATGCGTTCCTCGAGTTCCGTCTCGACGCGGTGATTTTCTGGTGCGACGCCGGGCCGGTCATCCGCGCCGCGCAGTCGGACGTCCTCACCTCTCTCGGATGAGTCGGGCCATCGACGGCGAGCTCCTCGCCGAACGCAGCGCGACCGTCCTCGCCCACCTCGACCGAGTCGCCGACCACCTCCCCGACGACCCGGCCGACCTTCGCCCGATGACGTCGGCGACCGACACGGTCGTCCTCCACCTCTGGCAGGCGATCCAGGTCGTCATCGACCTGGCCGCCGCGACCTCCGTGCGACTGGGCCTCGGGAGCCCGCCGACCTATGGGGACGCCTTCCGGCTCCTCGCCGACGCCGGCGTCCTCGATCCCGAGCTCGGAGCACGCCTGGGGCGCGCGGCGGCGTTCCGCAACCTGCTCGTCCACGCCTACGGGCGCCTCGACCTGCAGCGGGTCCACGCCATCGCCCGGAGCGGCCCCGACGACCTGCGCGCGTTCCTCGGCGCGCTCCGCGACCTCGTCTGACAGAACCCGGCCACATCGCCTGGTGCCATCTGCGTCAGGACGAGCGCGAGTTCACCGTCGCCAACATCCGGGATGTCGCTCCGCCGCCGTGAGCAGCGCCGACGTGCCGACCCCGAAGCCGGGCCCGCCTCACCCGAACCCGTCCGGCCGTTGGTCCGCCGCTTCCGCGCCGTCGTGGGCGTCGTCGCGCGGCGCGGGCACGTCCGGGTCGGCGCCACGCGACGTGTTCCCCGGGACACGGAACGACTCGCGCGGGCCGTCACCCGTGTCGTCACCCTCGGCCGGAACGCTCCGGACGACGATCGGGACGTCCGGCCCCGCGAGGCGCGCGACGACGAAGGCCACCGCGACAGAGACGACCAACCAACCGCCCAGCCCGACCAGCACCCACCCCACGATCGACATCGCCGCCCCCCGCCCGGCTCGACCCGCGAGACGGGCCCCGATCACCTGCTGACCTCGACGGGTTCCCCGGCCCAGAGTACGAGCGCGGCCGCCTGGCGGACAGACGTCGCGGCGCGCCGACCCTGGCCCGATCAGCCTCAGGCGCCGTCCCCCCGACGGTCCGCCGTCTCGGCGTCGTCATGGGCGCCGTCGCGCGGGGCGGGCACGTCCGCGTCGGGCTCCTCGGGCTCCTCCGGCGGCGACCTCGCGTCCCCCAGCCGGCGGTGCGTGTCCAGCAGTTCCAGGGCGGTCGGACGGTCCTCGCACATGAGACGGGCCAGGACGAGGGCGACGACGACCGCGACGGCCAGCCACACGCCCAGACCGACGAGCACCCACCCCAGTGTCGACACGGCCGCCCCCACGCCCGTTCCAGGGGCAGCACGGGACGCCGTCCCCGCCCGATCACCCGAAGTGACCGGTCAGCTCGACCCTAGGACGCTCGGCCACTCGCCGGGACCAGGCGGCATCACGATTCCGTCGCGAAGCGCGACTCAGGACGGCAGATGGGCGGTGAGCAGGTGGGCGGGCAGCATCCGCCGCCCGTCGCCGTCCAGCGGCAGATCGGGGCCCCACTCCGGCGGGGTGTACGCGTGGATCGCCGACGGCCGGATCATGTCGACCGTCCAGTACGGCGCGACCGCCTCGCGCAGCTCCTCGGCGCTCACGGCGTTCGGGCGGACGTCGTCGGGGAAGGGCGCGGTCACGTCGAACACGAGGACGTGCAGCACCGCGCCCGGCTGTGACGCCCGGGCGATCGCGGCGAGGTAGCCCGCGCGGCGGTCCACCGGCATCGAGTGGAACAGCGTCGAGTCGAGGACCGTCGCGAAGCGTCCGTCGTACCCGGTGAAGTCGGTGATGTCGGCGACCTCGACCTCCGCGCTCAGCCCGCGGTCGCCGATCGCCGCCCGGGCCTGGTCGACGGCCGCGGAGGCCGCGTCGAGGCCGACGACCTCGTAGCCGCGAGCGGCGAGGTCCAGGACGGTGGCGCCGATGCCGCAGCCGGCGTCCAGCACCGGGGAGCGCACCCACCCGGCCTCGACCAGCGCCGCGATCGCCGGCTGCGGCTCGCCGATGTTCCACGGCACCTCCGCGACGCCCTCGGCGACCGGTTCGCCCTGGTAGGCGGCGTCGAAGTCCGGCAACGAGCCCATGGCGGATCCTCCGTGACGCGACGATGGCGGCGAACGACCGCCATCGTCACCCCGCACCCCGACACCCGCAGGACGCGCCGCCTCAGGTCCCGACCGGCGAGCGGTCCGGACGCCGCGCCGTCGCCGCCGCCACGATCATCGCGACGCCTCCGAGCACGACGGTGATGACCGGACCGGCGTAGCCCGCATCGAGCACCGCCAGCTCGAGGAGCGCGGAGACGACCGTGTCCCCGGCCAGCACCGCGACGCCCGCGGAGACCGGCCCGCCGCGCCGAGAGACGGCGACCGCGACCGCCGCGAGCAGCAGAGCCGCCGCCTCCGGCTCGAACGTCTGCCGGACGACGAGCACGAGCGGCGCGACCACCGCGAGCACCGCGACGGCGCCCCCGAGCCAGGCCCACGGGTGGGCCACCTCCGGGAGGGCCGCGTCGCGGTGGAACCCGAGCAGCAGCAGCGCGACCGTCGCCAGCTCGAACAGGGAGAACGCGAGGGTCATGAGCGTCGACGGGCCGGCGGGGAGGACGAGGGCGACCACGTCGGGCACGCACGCCGCGGCAGCGAGCACCAGGGCACCCCCGCGCCGACCCGAGGTCAGCGCGGTCCAGGCCGGCAGCCAGCAGAGACCGAGCACGAACGCGATGCTGCTCCACCAGCCCACACCCGCGGGGTGCAGCAGCCCGTCGGTGACCACCCCCGCCTCGGAGGGTCCGACCACGATGGCGACGAGCTGCCACAGCACCGTGACCGCGGCCCCGGCGGCGTTGATCAGCACGGCACCGACGGCCGCCGCCCGCACCGTGTCCCCGACTCGGCGGGGCCCGGCCGGCGCCCCGTCACCACCCACCCGCGTGCGCACCGCCAGCCCCGCCACCGATGCGGTCTCGCCCCACCCGGGCCAGCCGTACTCGGCGTCGAGGTCGGCACTGTCGTCCCCCGCGCGACCCTCCAGGAAGACGTCGACCATCTCGTCCTCGCGCTCGGCGCGGTACCAGGCGGGCAGCACCCGCAGCAGGCGCCGGTAGCGGTCCTCGAGGCGGGTCATGCGGTGCTCCCTCCGGTCTCCGGGCGGGGTCGTCGGGCGCGCTCCAGGGCCACCCGGGCCGTGACCTCGCGGCGCGAGCCCTCGGCCACGAGCTCGGACAGGCCGAGGTCGCTGATGCGGTAGTACCGCCGCAACCGGCCCTGGTGGACCTCGTCGCGGTCGGGCTCGACGAGGCCGTCGGCGGTCAGGCGGTCCAGCACGCCGTAGAGCGTGCCCACCCGCAGCCGGACCCGTCCCTCGGAGATCTCCTCCGCCACCCGAACGATGCCGTAGCCGTGCATCGGCTCCTCGGCGAGCGCGGTCAGCACCAGGAAGGTCTGCTCGGACATCGATCGTTGTGCCACGAGCGATATATATCGCACACCGATGCATCGTGTCGACCCCCGCGCTCCGCCGACCGTGACCGCGCCGTGACCCGATCGTTGGATCGACGCGCGCCACACATCGACGGGCGCCCCATCGAAGGGACTCCATGCGCACCTCCGCGATGTTGCGGCGCACGCTGCTGGTGATCGTGACCGCGCTCGGCCTGCTGGGCCTCGCCGTTCCGGCCGCTCTCGCCTGGGAAGGCGGCGACGGCCACGGGGGCGGGGGCGGGGAACCCGGTCCGTCCGGCACCGTCGAGTACGTGAACATGGGCGACAGCTACAGCGCGGGCAGTGGCGTGCAGCCGCCCGCGCTCGGCGCGCCGCCGCAGTGCCTGCAGTCGGCGCGCAACTGGGGTCACGTCCTCGCGACGCGCTGGGGCTACGAGCTCACCGACGTCTCCTGCGGCGGCGCGGAGACCAAGGACTACACGACCTCGCAGTACCCCGGCGTCCGGCCGCAGGTCGAGGCGCTCTCGGCGTCGACCGACGTGGTCACCATGACGATCGGCGGCAACGACAGCGGCGTGTTCATCGGCGCGATCCAGGCCTGCGGCACGGCGGCGGCCACGACGGCCGGCACCGGCAACCCCTGCGAGCAGCAGAACGGCGACCGGTTCGTCGACACGATCAACAACGTCACCTACCCGTCGCTGGTGCGGGCCCTGGAGACGGTGAAGGACGCGGCACCGCACGCCCGGATCGCGATCGCCGGCTACCTGCAGATCCTCCCGGCGGAGCGGGGCTGCTATCCGATCATGCCGGTGGCGACCGGGGACGTCCCGTACCTCAACGACATCGAGGCCACCCTCAACGACGCCGTCCGCCGCGCCGCGGCGGCCACCGACGTCACGTTCATCGACGTCACCCCGGCGTCGCAGGGCCACGACGCCTGCCAGCCGCTGGGGACCCGCTGGATCGAGCCCGTCGTCGGCGGCACCAACCCCGTCGTCGTCCACCCCAACGCCCTCGGCGAGCAGGCCATGGCCGACCGCGCGGTGGCCGTCCTCGACTGACGGGCGTCGTCAGACCGCGGCACCGTCCCGCAGCCGCCGCTTGAGGATCTTCCCCTGCGGGTCGACGGGCAGCTCGTCGACGACGTGCACGGCCTTCGGGACCTTGTAGACGGCGAGCTCGGCCTTGCCGTGCGCCACGAGCTCGTCAGGACTCAGCTCGTGCCCGGCCCGGACGACGACGAACGCCGTGACCGCCTCCGACCAGTACGGGTCGGGCAGGCCGACGACCGCGACGCGCTCCACCGCGGGGTGGGCGTAGAGGACGCGCTCGACCTCCTGCGACGACACGTTCATCCCGCCCGACTTGATCATGTCTTTGAGCCGGTCGTGGAAGAACAGGTTCCCGTCGGCGTCGACGCGCACCATGTCGCCGGTGCGCACCCAGCCGTCGCGGAAGACCTCGGCGGTGCGCTCCGGGTCGTCGAGGTAGCCGAGCATCGCCGACGGCGAGCGGCAGATCAGCTCGCCGACCTCGGCGTCCCGGTCGTCGGCGTCGACGACCCGGATTTCGAGGTGCGTGACGGGCTTCCCGATCCACGTCGGGTCGCCGCCGGGGACGTCGTCGAGCGTGCGGAAGAAGCCGACGGTGCCCAGCTGCGAGAGCTCCGACTGCCCCCAGTACGTGCCCCACAGGACCTCGGGCGCCGCCGCCGACCAGGCGTCGATCACGTGCGGCGGGATCTGCCCGCCGTAGGTCATGCAGCGCCGCACCTGCCCGACGGTCTCCGGCCCGAACGCCTCCTGGGCGGCGAGTGCGATGTAGAAGGTCGGGGTCTGGGCGATGACGGTGACCCGCTCGCGCCCGATCACGCGCACCGCGGTCGCGGGGTCGGCGGTCGCCGGGAGCACGAGCGTCGCGCCCATCAGCGTCAGGCTGGTCATCGACCCGAGCCCGGCGATGGTGTGGAACGGCATGACGAACAGCCACGTGTCCGCCGGCCCCGTCTGCAGGCCCCAGCCCCACGCGGGCGCCGTCGACGCGAGGTAGTTGCGGTGCGGGATGAGCACGCCCTTGGGCGCGGCCTCGGTGCCGGAGGTGTAGACGATCAGCGCGACGTCGTTCTCGTCCAGCTCGACCACGGGCTCGTCGGCCGGCTGCTGCGCCAGCTCGGCCTCGAGCGCCGGGCCGTAGGCGAGCTGCTCGACGCCGTCGGGACAGGCGCCCGCGACGACGTCGCGGAACGCGTCCTCGGCGAGCACGAGCCCGGCCCGGCTGTGGGCGAGCTGGTGGGCGACCTCGGGCACGCGGTAGAGCGGGTTGACGCCGGTGAACGCCGCTCCGATCTTCAGCGCCCCGTAGTAGGCGGCGACGACGTCGACGCCGTTGCGCGCCATCGACGCGATGCGCCCGCCGCGGCCGATGCCCCGCGCGGTGAAGAGCTGCGCGAACCGGTTGGCCCGCGCGTCGAGGGCGCCGTAGGTGGTCTCGGTGCGGGTGCCGTCGGCTGTGTAGGCGATGAACGCGACCTTGTGCGGCTGGGTGCGGGCGTGCCGGCGCAGCTGGTCGCCGATCGTGGCGCGGCCCAGCAGGGTGCGGTGGTGCGGGGCGAGCTCGGCCACAGTCAGACGCCGGCCGCGCTGAACAGCGGCTGCCCGTAGGTCTCGCTGGAGACGATGTCCTCGACCGCCGAGCGCGTGAGCTTGCGGGGGAAGCCCTTCGCCGGGTAGCCGATCGCGAGGTGCGCGGCGGTGAGCACCCCGTCCGGGATGCCCAGCAGCTCGCGGACCTCGTTCTCGTGGTGGCACAGCAGCGTCGTCACCGCCGACCCGACGCCCTGGTCGCGCAGCGCGAGGCAGAAGTTCTGCACCGTCGGGTAGATCGACGCGCCGCCGACCACCGAGGCCCGGTCCAGCTCGAGGTCGGTCGGGTGCAGCCCGTCGATCTCGGCGCAGACGACGACGATCGCCGGCGCCTCGGCCAGGTGCTCGGCGAAGTGGTCGGCGTCCTGCACGGTCTTCGGCAGGGCGCCGACGTTCACCGAGCCGTCGCCGATCGCGCCGAGGTACGACTTCCACAACGGCAGGTAGAGATCGGCGAGCGCCTGCTTGCGGGCCGGGTCGCGCACGACCACCCAGCGCACCGGCTGGCGGTTGCCGCCCTGCGGACCGAAGCGCGCGGCGTCGAAGGCCCGGTGCAGCACCTCGTCGGGCACCGGGTCGTCCGTGAAGTACCGGCAGGTCCCCACGGTGCGCATCGCGTCGGTCAGCTCCATCGCCAACTCCTACCTATCCGTGGTTAGGTTCGTTGCGACCGGATCGTGCTGTGGCCCACGGCACAAGTCAAGCTGTTCCCGACGCTGACAGGGGGCTCATGTCCGCAGCAGTGACTGACACCGGCGGGGCGGACCTGGCGCAGGCGCTCGAGCACGCCAACCTGCCCTCGCTCGTGCCGGTCCTGATCCAGCTCACGGGCGACCGGCGCTGGCTCGCGGACCCCTACCGGCCCACCCGCAGCCGCGGCATGGACAACAACGACGGCGGCGGCTTCGCCGACGACGTCGCGGACGAGATCCGGGCGGCCGTGCTCGACGCCGTCGTCGCCCACGAGGCCGGCGTCCCGGTCGCGATCCCAGCCCCGACCGGCGAGCTCCTGCTCGAGCTGCTGAGCCTCGCCACCGGCGAGCCGGCCCCGCCCGAGTACGCCGACATGCTCGCCGAGGACCTCGGCTTCGCCCCCGAACCCGCGCCCACCGCGCCCGCCGGCACCGACATCGACGCCGTCATCGTCGGCGCCGGCGTCTCCGGGATGCTCGCCGCGATCAAGCTGCGCGGGGCCGGCATCGACCACGTCGTGCTGGAGAAGAACGACGAGGTCGGCGGCGGCTGGTGGGAGAACACCTACCCCGGCGCCGGAGTCGACACCCCCAGCCACCTCTACTCCTACTCGTTCGCCCCGCGGGACTGGAGCACCCACTTCGGCAAGCGCGACGAGGTCGAGCAGTACCTCCGCGACGTCGCCGACGCCCACGACCTGCGCCGGGTGATCCGCTTCGGTACCGAGGTCACCGGCGCGGCCTACGACGAGGACTCCGCCACCTGGACCGTGCGCACGGCTGACGGCAACGACGTCACCGCGCGGGTCCTGATCAGCGCGACCGGCGCCCTCAACCGCCCGAAGACGCCGGCGATCCCGGGCCTCGACAGCTTCGCGGGGCCCCTGTTCCACACCGCCGAATGGCCCGAGGACCTGGACCTGAGCGGCCGCCGCGTCGCCGTGGTCGGCGCCGGGGCCAGCGCCATGCAGGTGGTCCCCGCGATCGCCGGCACCCCGGAGCGCCTGACCGTCTTCCAGCGCTCACCCCAGTGGATCGCGCCCAACGACGTCTACTTCGAGGCATTCCCCGACGCCGTGCACCAGCTGATGAACCGGGTGCCTTTCTACCGCGAGTGGTACCGCGCCCGGCTCGCGTGGAACTTCAACGACCGCGTGCACCCGAGCCTGCAGGTCGACCCGGAGTGGGAGCACGGGAGCCGCTCGGTGAACGCCGTCAACGACGCGCACCGCCGGGTGTTCACCCGCTACCTGGAGGCCGAGCTCGAGGGCCGGCCCGACCTCGTGGAGAAGTCGCTGCCCGACTACCCGCCGTTCGGGAAGCGGATGCTGCTCGACAACGGGTGGTTCCGCGCCCTGCGCCGCGACGACGTCGACCTCGTCGCCGAGGGCGTCGCGGAGGTGACCCCGACCGGGCTGCGCGGCGACGGCGGCACCACCGTCGACGCCGACGTGATCATCATGGCGACCGGCTTCCACACCCACCGCTACCTGTGGCCGATCGAGGTCCGCGGCCGCGGCGGGGTCCGGCTCGCCGACGTGTGGGGTGCCGAGGACGCCCACGCCCACCTCGGGATCACCGTGCCCGGCTTCCCCAACCTGTTCATCACCTGCGGCCCCGGCACCGTCCTCGGGCACGGCGGCAGCTACATCACCATCGCCGAGTGCCAGGTGCGCTACATCGTCGACCTGCTCAC
The DNA here is from genome assembly GCF_054796175.1 of Actinomycetospora sp. C-140. Classification (NCBI taxonomy): domain Bacteria; kingdom Bacillati; phylum Actinomycetota; class Actinomycetes; order Pseudonocardiales; family Pseudonocardiaceae; genus Actinomycetospora; species Actinomycetospora sp. C-140. The sequence continues at coordinate 135,946 of NZ_JBTWNF010000009.1, forward strand.
GACGATGGCGCGGCGCGACCTGAAGGCGGTCGAGGTCCGCGACGAGGTCGAGCAGGACTACACGCGCCGCCACGACGAGGCCCACGCCCGGATGCTGTGGACCCACCCCGGCATGACCAACTGGTACCGCAATGCCGACGGCCGCGTCGTCTCCACCCTGCCCTGGCGCATCGTCGACTACTGGCGCATGACCCACGACGCCGACCTCGACGAGTACGCCGTCGAACCGCGATGACCACCGCCCGCAAGCCGACCGGCGAGCGCCGCACCGAGATCGTCGCGGCGGCCGCCGGGATCTTCGCCGACCAGGGCTACGCCGCGGTCGGCATGCGCGACATCGCCGACGCCATCGGCATCCGCGGCGCCAGCCTCTACCACCACTTCTCCTCCAAGGAGGAGATCCTCTACGCGATCTGCCTGACAGTCACCCAGGAGCCGTGCGACCAGAACCTCCCGCTGCTCGACGCTCCCGGAACGCCGAGTGAGCGCCTCGCCGCCCTGATCCGCGCCCACATCCGCCACCTGCTCCACCGCCGCGTCGAGTACATGGTCGGGCTCCACGAACGCCCCGCACTCACCCCGACCCACCGCGCCGAGATCGACGACTACCTGCACCACTACAACCGCCGCGTCCGCGACGTCCTCGCCGCCGGCATACGCAGTGGTGAGTTCCGCGCCCTCGATCCCGGGATCGCGGCGCTCGGGATCCTGGACATGCTCAACGGCGTCAGCGGGTGGATCCGGGGGACGAGCGACGAGGACACCGACGACGTCGTGGCGACCTACACGGCGCTGCTGTTCGACGGGCTGCGGGTATGAGGCCGGCCAGGGCGGACCGCCGAGTCACCGTGCGACGGGTCGCTTCGTTGATCGGGGATGCCGTCCTCGCGCCGCCACCGGAGAGAGCTGCTGCTGACCGTGGTGATCGGCGGTGCCGTGTTGCTGTTCACGGGTTGCCAACCGGTCGGTGGAAGACCGACCGCCTCCTCCGCCACGCAGGCCCCGAGCTCGACGTCGTCGTCCCCCGCCGCGCCGGCCGGCACGTCGGTCGCTCCTCCGGGGTCGACGACCGCCGCGGACCCCTCGACGACGACCACGACCACGCCGGTGACACCGGGCTCGACGACGACGGTGGCGCTCCCCCCGACGTCGCGGACGTGCACGATCGCGATCACGCTCGGCCCCGGCGAGGGAGCCATGGGCTCGCAGTACCAGCCAGTGATCTTCACGAACTCGGCTTCGACCCCATGTCAGCTGACCGGCGGCGCGCACGCCGAACTGGTCGACGCCGACGGCGCCGTGGTCGGGACGTCCTCCCCCATCGACGGCGGCACCACGCGCCTCGCTCCGAGGGAGGCCGTGACCAGCACGATGCGCAGCACACCGACGTACGCCTTCGACGAGGACCGCTGCTCACCCCGGCCGGTGGCCGGGCTGCGTGTCACCCCGCCGGCCGACGCCGCCTCGACAATGCTGCCCAGCCCCGTCGGTGCGACGGCGTGCACGGGGATCAACCGGAACACGCCGACCTTCACCGCGCTGCCCGTGGCCGGCGAGGGTCCGTGACCCGAAGACGCCCGAGGCCGGAATCCCCGCTGGTGTCTCCTGCCGGGCAGGGCCTCGGAGATTGGCCGTCTGATGGTCGGATCGCCACGACCTGCTCACGTGGAGCAACGGACCGGCGCGAGGGATCCATTCCGTGACCCGTTCAGCGGATGCGAGGAGAGGTCGTTCGGGCGCAGATTTCACTGAGAGCACAGGGCAGCGCGTGGGGGCGCCATGGGGGGCAGCTCGTCGCCGGACGACGTCAGGACACGGACCGGACTCCGGCCCCGTCCATGACCACGATCGACGACCCACCCGCAAACCTGCCCGGCCCGAGGGACGGGCCGGACGACGAGCGCGAGAGCGCCTCGAACGGTCACGGCACCACGAGTGATCCACTCCGTCTCCGCGAGATCATCGCCTACGAGGCGTCGGCGACCGCCGACCAGGAAGCCGCGAGCGCGCAGCGCGACGCCGCGCGCAGCCAGCTCAAGAGCACCCGCATCCAGGTGTGGAGCACCGCCCTCGCGCTGATCGTCGCCCTGGTGGCCGCGACGCAGGGGACCATCGGGCTGATCATCGCGTCGAGCGCGACGGCGTCCCAGGCCGACTCGGTGGAGCGGCAGAACCGCGAGACCCGTCTGGCCACCGCGATGGAGGCTCTCGGATCCGACGACCCGGCTGCTCGCATCGGCGGCTTCACGCTCCTGCAGCGCAACATCGAGGAGCGACTGGCCGTCGCCGAGACGCCCGAGAACACGGTCGCGGACAGGGAAGACGCCGCCGTGCTCTACAACAGCGCGCTCGACCTCGTCGAGAACTACCTCAAGTCACCGGACAAGACCGGCGGCGACCCGACGACGGTCGGCCAGGGCGTACCGCGGGTGCCCGCGGAGGTGAGCTACGTCGTCGGGCGCCTCGGATCGCTGGTTCGCCTTGGTCCTCGCGTGACGGCGATCCGGCGCGGCACCCACTCCCCTCGGCCGAACATCGACCTCGCGAATGCGATGCTCTACAAGACGACGTGGAACAACGTCGACTTCAGCGACCTCCCCGAGTCGAGCAAGTTCTTCCCCCGCATCGACCTGCGGGGCGCGAGCCTCGGTGGTTCCGGCTGGGCGGGAGTCACCCTCACCGGCGCCTTCCTCCAGTGCGCCGTCGTTCCCCGGGCCGGCGCGGACACCGCCCGTCCGGTCTTCGTGAGCTTCCGGAACGCCGATCTCACCCACGCCGATCTCCGCGGCGCGGACCTCTCCGGCGCCGACTTCACCGACGCGAACCTCGAGAGCGCGGACCTACGCGGCGCGAACATCGCGGGCACGATCCTGACCAATGCGGGAGTCGTGAACGCACGGTTCGACGACACCTTCGGCACACCGACCGGTGTCCCGGTCGGAAGGCCCGCCCACGCCCCCCGTGACGGCCCCTTCAGCCTTGGAGACGGACGACCCGGGAACTTCGGCGACGTGAGCAGGGCGAACTGCTTGGCCTCTCCGATCGGCACCTCGTCACCGTCGGCCACACCCGAGCTCCCGGCTGCCTGGCCCCGGCCGCGGCCGGTCTGATCCCGACTCCTCCAACCCGTCAGAGGGCGTCATGACCACCACCGATCCCGCGGTCCCTGTCACCGTCACCCGGACCGTCGAGGTCACCGAGCTCCGCGTGCACGGTGTGCACGGCACCCCGCCCTCGGCGTTGCTCGGCGACCCCTATCCCGAGCAGGTGGCGGGCGACTCCGACGCGCGCTTCTACCGGCGACGGGGCGACGACGGGAATCCGCGGCGCGAGGCGTTCTGGTGGGCGCACATGACCTCGGGCTCCCCGCTGCGCGCGTTCTGGCTGCTCTTCCTCCCGTTCGCGCTCGTCAACCTCGCCCGGTTCGCCCTGCTCACTTGGGACGACGCCCGCGACGGTGAAGCCCCGGCGCTCCAGCGGCGCGTCCTGGACCGGATCGCCGGCGGGCTGCTGCGTCTCATCGGAGCGGTCATGACTCTCGGGTTGGTGATCACGACCTTCGGCGTCTGCGTGGACCTCGTCGTCCGGCAGTGCGCCATGGTGGCGGACTGCCGCGACGACTTCTCCTGGCTGAACTGGCTGGAGTCGTGGGACGCCGGGCCCGCACTGGTCCTGGCCGCCCTGCCCGCGGCGCTCGTCCTCGGGCTCTTCGAGTACATCGGTCGCCAGACCTACGTGCGCTCCTCGCCCGACGATCCTCCGATGTGGTCGAACGAGAGGCGCTTCGGCGACCAGGGGTTCTGGCGGGAGGCCGCCGAGAGCACGGTGCTCCGGCGCCTGCACCTCGGCGTCTGCGCGGCCGTGGTCGGTGTCCTCGCCGGCGCCGTCGGGTCGTCGGGCGCGACCGCGATGACCGTGATCGGGCTCGTGATCCTCGGCGTCGTCCTGGTGCTCGTCGCCTTCAAGAACGGCGGCCGGTCGTGGCGGTTCGCTACCAGAGTGGCCGCCGCGGCCGGCGTGTACATGGTCGTGGCCGTCGGCCTCGCGGCGAGGGATGGCTGGAGCGGGGCACTCGTCGCGACGGGCGAAGCGCCGGCCGAGGGTCTCGCGCTTCGATGGCAGCTGCGACTACCGGATGCCCTCGAGCTCGCGATCAACCTCGTCGGTGTCGGTCTCGCCGCGCTCCTGCTCGTCTTCGTGGTGGTCGTGCTCGTCCAGGCGCGACGGTTCCGCCGGGACGAGACCCGTGCCGCGAACCGGGTCCATCGGCCGGTGCCGTGCCGTCCCGACGCCTTCCGGCCGATGTGGGGCGGGATGGCTCCGGTCGTCCTCGTCTCGCTCGGGATGACGCTGTTCTTCGCATACGCGACGGGCATCGTGTTCGCCATCGCCGACCTCCTCGGCACGGTGCGGAAGCTGCGGGCCGATCAGGAACAGGAGACGTTCATCCAGGTCGGCAGCGCCTACTGGAGCGCCGCTCTCGGTGCCCTGGCCGCCGCAGTGATCGTCGCGGTGTGCGTGGCGCCCCTCGCGGCGTGGGTCCTCGGCCGGCTCGCTACCGCGATCACATGGCTCGTCGCGTGCCTCGCTCTCGGGGCTGGTGTCGTGCTGGTGAACCTCGGCGGGGTGCTCGTCGCGGTGGGTGAGGCGCTCATCGGGCTGGCCGTCGTCGGCATCATCGTCGGTGCGGTCCTGTGGGTCCGCGCTGGACGGCGACCGGCGCCCGGGAGCGGCGCGATGCGGCCGGACGACGACTATCCCGTCCCGACACCCGCGCCACCGAGCGACCTGGCGGAGTCGAGCGACAAGCTGCTGAACCGGATCTGGAGGGCGTGGCTGATGGGCCGGGCCAAGTTCCGCTACCGCGACGTCGCCGCGTTCCTGGCCACCGTGGGCGCCCTCACGATCCTCACCGGAGGCGCAGTCGCGGTCCCCAGGCTCTGGGGAAGCACGTTCCCGGCGCAGCCGACGCTCACGAGTCCGGCCAAGGACTGGGTGGGGATGGCCGGCGCCGCCGGTGCGGCCCTGGCCGGCGCCTTGCTGCTGGCCCTGCTCTCCCTGGGCATCACGACCTACCGCAGTCAGGCGGTGCGGACCACGGTCGGCATCGCCTGGGACCTCATCTCGTTCTGGCCGCGGCTCGTCCATCCGCTCTGCCCGCCGCCTTACGGAGGCCGGGCGGTGATCGAGACGGCCGCACGGGCCACCTACCTCGTGACGGAGAAGGACACGCAGCGCGTCGTCGTGCTCTCGGGCCACAGCCAGGGCAGCGTTATCTGCATGGCGGCCGCGACATTGCTCGCGGCCCGGGCGGACCGGTTCGACGAGATCTCCCAGCGCCCGCCGATGACGACAGGACCTCAGCCGGAGATCACCCTCGCGGAGGCCCGGGCCACGGTCGATCGGCTCGCGCTGCTGAGCTACGGATCGCAGCTGCAGTGGGCCTTCCCACGGCTCTTCCCCTGCTTCATCGGCTTCCACCACCTGAAGCGGCTCTACGAGACCGGGCTCGAGGGACGCTGGCGTTCGCTCTACCGCGAGACCGACCCCCTCGGCGGCCGCGTCCTCAGCTGGCACGGCGGTCCGGCGCGGGGCCTCGCTCGGGATGGGCAGGGCTTTCTCTCGCCCGCACGGATCGGCGCCGCGGAGCGCTGGGGTCCGGACGTCCGGCTCCGAGACCCGATCACTCTCGCTGTCCTGCCGACGGCGGTCCGTCCCCACGCCAACGGGCACAGCGACTACTACGACGACCCGGCGTTCGAGCGGGTTCTCGCCGAAGTGGCCGAGGAGGCCGGGGCGACGCCGTGGGCGACGGACTTCGTCGCAGAGCGCGGCGCGTCAGAGGCGGCCGAATTCCGGTCGTGAGCGACCACCGCTCGCAGGTCGGCGGCCCGAGAGCGTGAGCCGGGGGGTCAACTCACGCGTGTCCCTTGCACAGGTTCCGCAGTCCGTACTTGATCGACAGGGCGACCACGATCGTCGGGACGGGATGACCCGCCATGCCCGCCACCGCGTCGATGAGCGCGGACGCGTCCGTGACGCGGTCGGCCGCGTCGCCTTCGTAGAGCCCACGGGTCTTCGGGCAGATCTTCTCGCGGATCTCGTTGAGGTGAGACGAGAACCAGCGCCCACCCTCGCGGCGGAGCCGCTCCTCGTCGTCCGACCCGAAACCACGCCCGTCACCGAACAGTGCCGCGCCGAGCTCTTCGTGGAGATCGTCCTCATCGAGATCGAGGTAGCGCTGGAGATCAGCATCCGACATGGTCGTTCTCCTCTCGCACGCGGCGCTCGATGATCCGCGCCAGGGTGATCGCTGTGCCGAGTCGTTGGGTGGGGTCGGTGACGCCGAGGCGACGCAGGCCACCGGTGGTCTCCCGGAAAACCTGAGCGAACGGGAGTCGTCGTCCGCGATCGCCGATGCGGCCACGCACCTTGTCCCTCAGCCCCAGGGCCTCCAGCCCGCTACGCCAATCCGGGCTTCGGAGCTGGTCCGCGATGGCGACGAGATCGATGCCGCTCTCGCCACCGAGGTAGGACAAGAGACGGTCGGCGTTCTCCAGCGGCCCGGCGGCCAGACGGTCGATCTCGAACACCTGGCGGACGTCTCGCTCGCCGCGAGGCTGGAGCACGACGTCGGGGTCCTCCATCATCGTCTTCCACCACGACGCGTCGAGGTGCTCAGTGAGGTCGCGCGCCCGGTCGCTGATCACCCGGACCCGCCCGACCAGCTCCGCGGCGACCGCCCGACGACCCTCGGGGAGCCGCTCGAGGATGCGCTCGGCGCGCACGCGCGGGTCGGGGTGTGTGCGGCCCGCCCGGACCGGTGAGACGTGCTCGAAACACTCCACGGCCAGCACGGCAACCAGCGCGCCGAGAGCGTCCGTTGCGCCGAAGAAGCCCGCCACATCGAGAGTGTCCAGAGCGGCGCTGTCCGCTTCTTCCTCGAGAGTCAGGTCGTCGACACCTGCCAAGCCGGCGCTCGGGTGCCCGAGGTAGTGGTGCGCGCACTCGTGGGCCACCACGAACTGGAGCGCTTGCATGTTGATGCTGTCGACGACCCGCTGCGCGTCGTCCGGAAGGCCCCGGTAGACCGACGACGACGTGCCGTAGAAGCGCTGATGGAGCAGCGTCCACCGCAGGAGGCAGACGTCGACGGCGCGGGAGCACTCGTCCTCCCGCCGACGTACGGCGGACGCGCGGAGGAACGCGTCGTCCGTCAGCAGCGGCAGGACGCCCGCCGCCAGCCCACCGCTGAGGACCAGCTGCTTGCTGAGCAGATCGATCAGGCCCATGAGCCCGTTGCAGACCTGGATCAGGCCGGTGCCGTCGGTGAACGACCGGTAGTCGGCATTCACCGTCGTCTCCTCGGTCGGACAGATGAGCACGCGCTGCGGATCCCGCAGGCACCGCGAGCCGTCGACCGACGCGATCACCTGATCGCGCATTCGCACGAAGAGCTCGGGAACGACATCACCTTCCTTCTCGAAGCGCGCGAGATCCTGTCGCAACTCTGCCTCGAGAGCGGGGTACCGACCGTCGGAGAACGCCTCCAGACGCTCCCGTGCGCGCTCGACCCGGTCGACCGCGTGGGCGCGGGCGGCCTCCGCCGCATCGGAGCCCTCGAGACCGTCCATCGGGTACGGGTGATGCCTCCGGTGCCATGCGGCGATGCGCTCGCCCCACGTCCATCGTCTGCTCACCGCGCTTCTCCGTCCGGACCCTTGCTCCCCGTCGGGTCCGTGGACGGCTTCCGACGCGACAGGGCCCGGACCGGCAGTCCGATGCCGGCCCCGGCGCCGGCGATCATCAGGTAGCGCCCGAGGTCCCGGTCGTCGGTGGCCGCGTCGCAGGTCGGGGTGTCCTCGATGACATAGAAGCGGCCGTACCCCGCGACCGTGCAGGAGTCGGCGACCTCGGCGTTCGCGGAGTACATGTCGACGCCGACGAACAACACGACGACCGCCACGGCGATGCCGGCCCAGTAGGGCGGTGAGATCGCCCGTATCCAGGCCGGCACCGTGAACGGTTCGAACGGCCCGTCCGTGCCGGGTCCGTTCGAGGACGCCGTCGATGACGTCCGCTCGACGAGCGGCGTGAACCGCCGCGCCGGGATGCCCACCGTCGCCGGCTCGTTCGGCGCCTCGTCCTCCGAGGTCTCCGCGGCAGCGTGACGCGGCCGGGGTGCGACTCGGAGCGCCAGCCCGCAGGCGCCGCAGAAGCGGTCACCGACCGGCCCGGCGACCCCGCACCGCGGACAGAACGCCGACAGCGTCCCGGCCGTCAGATCGCCTCGCGTCGGGGCTTCGTCATGGTCGAGCGTCACGCCACCACCGCCTGGGACGGCCCGGCGATGCTGAGCCGGGCGTGTGTATCGAGACGAGCGAGCTCAGCAGCAACCGTCTGGAGGAAGAGCCGGTACATCCAGAACCCCTGGACATGGGCCGGTCCGGCGGGGATGAAGCCGTACCAGGATCGGCTCTGCAGGTAGCGGTCCATGCCGCCGACGCGCAGCACCGTGCGGCTACCGCGGGTCTCGACGCGGGCACGGAAGTGGCAGTGGCCGCCGATGTGGAGCCCGACGACATGGTCGTCGGTACCCGCGATCTCGACGTGGTCGTCGAACACCACGAACCAGTTGCCCCGCACTGCCGTCGCGCGGCGGACCGCCTCGAGCGCCGCGTCGGGCGGGAGCGCCGTCTCGACGTGGAGGGCCAGGCGGGACCGGGCACCGGCCGTGGGCGGGATGAGGAACGAGACGGAGCGCGGCGGTGGCGGCGTTCCCGGCCCGGCCCACCCGGGGCGGGAGCTCGTGGTGCCGTGGCGATGGTTCACGAGGGCGCCCCACGCACATGTCCCGACGAGGGCTAGGGGCACCAACACGACCCACAGCAGCGCATCACCGCTCGAGCTGCTGCCGAAGCCGGTCCACCCCGCGGCGATCGCGAGGGCTCCCCCGGCCGCCGCAGCGACACGCCAGAACCACGGCAGCGTCGGCGTGAAGATCGCGGCGAGGGCGAGGAAGCCGACGACGATCACCATGGTGCCGACGCCGGCGCCGGAGGCGCCCGACGCTGACGACGACCCGGACACGGCCAGCAGGAGTCCGGTCGCGACGGCGAGCGCCAACCCGCCCCACAGCAGCCAGGCACGCGGCACGCGCGCGGCCGTGACGACAGCCCGCCCTCGTGCCGCCACGGCAGCAGGGCCCAGGGCGGCCATGATCGGGGCACTTCCGACGGCGGCGAGGGCCGCGGCCGCGTGGAGCACGAGGACGGCACCGAGGCCGAGGCCGTCGGCGTCCGACAGGGAGACCGCTACGAGGGTCACGGGCCACGTCGCCGCCAGCACCCACGCGGCGACAGGGCGTGCGGAACGCAGCCCGACCGCGCACGCCCCGCCGGCGCCGGCGAGCAGCAGGAAGATGATGCCTCCGCCCGCGGTTCCCGGTCCGGACAGGCCGCCGTAGGCGAGGCCGACCAGCCCCGCTAGGGCTGCTCCGGCGGTCCACCACGACGCCAGCACCGACGCGAGGCCGGTCGGCGTCGACAGCGATCGCGACCGCGAGGTCGCCAGGACGACCGCTGCGAGCGCGATCGCGAGCATGGCGGCGAAGGCACTCACCAGGCCGTCGATCACCGACCCGGCGGCGAAGGCCGTCACGACGACCGCCACCGTGGCGGCCGCGCCGACCGCGACCGCGCGCCGCTGCGCGACAGCGACGACGACCGCGAAGGCGCCCGCCGTCAGCACCAGCCGCGGCAGCACCAGGATGAGGAACATCGCGACGCCGGCCTCCCCGGTGGCGACGCGCACGGCGAGCACGGCTTCGAGGAAGAGCACGAGCGCGAGGAGACCTCCCGCGCCCAGGGCCGCGGCGTGCCAGATGGACGCACCAGGGGCGGGGACCGTGTCGCCCGCATCCGCAGCCGCCGGGAGGGGACGCGGCGGCGGTGTCGGTACCGGCGTCGGTGTCGGTCTCGGCGCCGGTCGAGCCGGAGGCCCTGGGGCAGGGCGGGCGACCCGTGGCTCGGGCACGCGGAATGCCACGGTGTCGGGGTCGTCGTCGTGGCCGGCGGTCTCGAGCGCGGACTCGGGCGCGCGATGGCGACCGCCGACCGCCGACGCGGGCGCCGGAGCCAACGCCTCTTCCACCGCGGCCGAGATCGCCGAACGCTCGAACCCGCAGTCGCGGCAGAAGCGGTCGGTGGCACGAGCGGGTGCCCGGCAGCGCGCGCAGGTGAGCGACACCGACGGTTCGTTCACCGGAACCGAGAGCGCCGCGCGCTCGTACCCGCAGTCGCGGCAGAAGCGGTCGGTCGCGCGAGCAGGCGCGTGGCATCGCGCGCAGCTGGTGAGCATCGAGTTCCCCTGGGGATATGGGGTCGTCACGCGGGATCGCAGATGGCGTCGTAGCCGTCGCCGGGCCGCACGCCGGTCTCCCCCTCGGTGGGGAAGTACCAGCTCACCGAGCGGTACCCGGGGTGCCCGTGGCAGTCGCCGAGGTCCGACGCAACGATGATCGCGGGGCGGGCCACGGCGTCGGCCTGGATGCCGTCCGGCGGGACCCAGTAGGCCGTGCCCCGCCCGCGTGCCTCCGGGCCGCCCCACGACTCCCACGTCACGTCGTCGGCATGGCTGGTGCCGTCGCCGTTGGCGTTGATCTGCCCGGGCCGCACGTCCCCGAATCCGCGTCCACCGGGCACCCATGACGCGTCGCCGAGCGTCGGTTGCGCGCCCGTGGCCGGGCCCGTTCCGATGCCGCCCGGTGTGGTGCCGGCCGTGGTCCCGGCGCCGGTACGCATCGCTGTGTTCCCGGCATAACCGCCGGTGTGGGAAAGGCGCTTGGCGTAGCAGTCGTCCGGGATGATCCCGTTGTTCGCACACCACGCATTCGCCGCGTTCGCGGTGGGGAACGGCTGGTTGACGACCGTGACCCAGAAATCGTCGCCGCGGAAACTCGTGAAGGCGCCGGACCAGACGAGCAGGGCATCGGGGTGTGCCGCGCGGAGCCGCTGGTGGTCGGCGAGGACCGCCGCCGCGTCGTAGCTCGTCCCGTCGACGACCATGCCCTCGCGCTTGGCCGACAGCTGCGGGATCCACGAGCCGACCAGTGCCTCAGCCGCCGAGGCGTCGCTCTGTCGCTGGTCTTGTAAGGCGGCGCGGGGGTCCGCGGGCGCGGACACGCTCGTCGGGGCCGCCGCCGGCGCCGAGGTCGGCGCTGCCGTGACGGGAGCGCCGGCAGACGCCGCGAACGGGTCGAACAGCACGACGACGGTCGCGGCGATCGACACGACCGTGACCAGCAACGACAGGACCACCACCATCCACCGACCCGTGCCGCGACGGCGCTGAGGTGCCGCCGGCGATGGCCGGGGCGCGAAAGCTGGTGCGGGCACCTGTGGTGGCGGCACGACGGTCGGCGGTCCCGACCATCCCGGCCGGGGCTCGACGGGCGCGGGCCACACAGCCTGCGGGTCCGGGGGCCGCGGGGTGCCGCAGTCCACGCAGAAGCGCGCTCCCGGCCGCAGCGTCGCGGCACACCTGGAGCACGCCGCGCCCGGCACGTCGATGGTCGTCACAGTTCCCCCCGGAGTCGCGGGCTCGCCCCCGAGACCGCGGCGCGACGGTAGACCGGAACGGCGAGGACGACCACTCTCCGAAGCCGATTTGCGGGATCAATCGGACAGTCCCAGAAAGCATTCACTCGAACGAGTCAGGCGCTACTGAGCCGATGTAACGCCGAGCGCCTACCGGACGACTCACTTTCGCTTTTCGACGGTCGTGGGTGCCGTCGGAGCACTCCGGGGGGAAGCTCGTGACCACCATCGTCCCGCCCGGCCGGGCGCCGTCCCCTCCGCCCTCGCCGGCATCGGGCGGTCCGTCGACCGCCGTCGTCGTCGCCTCGGTCGCTCTGGCCGCCGCGTCGGTGCTCGTCCTCATCGCAGCGCTCGTGCTGCACGGCCGCGGAGCGTCGGAAGCGACATCGGCCGTCGCGCCGTCGGCGGTCGGCGAAGTCGAGGAGGTGTCGATCGGCGCCGGGACCCAGGCCGTCGCCGTCACGCCGGACGGCCGCACGGTGCTCGTGGGCCTCGCGCCCGCGGACGGTTCCGGCGCGGTCGCCATCCTCGACGTCGCTTCCGGGCGGGTCACGGCGACGGTTCCGACCGACGCCGGCGTCCTCGGCATCGCCGTGACCCCCGACGGCCGCCGGGCCTTCGCGACGGCCGCGCGGGCGAACACCGTCGACGTGATCGACCTCGAGGCGCGGACCGTGATCACGAAAACGACGACGAGCGAGTACCCGCAGGGCATCGCGATCTCTCCCGACGGGCGCACCGGGTGGGTCGTGGACTACGCCGACGACGTCGTCACCGAGCTCGACCTCGCGACGGTCCGGCCACGGAGCACGATCAACGTCGGTACGGGTCCCGGCGAGGTCGCCGTCAGTCCGGACGGGCGGACGGTGCTGGTGGGTAACCAGAACGACTCTCGGGCCTCGCTGCTCGACGCCGGCGACCACCGCCGCGACGACTTGATCGAGGTCGGCGAGGGCCCGGGCCATCCCGCGTTCTCCCCCGACGGCTCCCGTGCGTTCGTCACGCTCTCCGACCACGGCTTCAGCGACTTCGGCGTGGCGGCGATCGACATGCGCACACGGACGGTCGAGCGCACTCTCCGCCACGACCGACTCCCGTTCGCCATGGCCGTCACCCGCGACCACGTCGTGCTCACCGACGTCACCCCGCACGGTGGCGGCGAAGGCCACCTCGTTGTCCTCGACGCGGCGGCACGGCAGGTGCAACAGATCGTGCGGATCGGTGCCCAGCCGCGCGCGGTGGCGGTGTCGCCGGACGGCAGCACGGCCTATGCGGTCACCGGAAGCAACGAACTCTCGGTCGTGCGGATCGCCTGAACCTCCACCGACCGCGCGCGATGTCCGGTAACGGTCGGTCCGAGGGGTTCGATGGCATCCCGCGACAGCATCCACGGACCACGAGGTGATGAGGACGATGACCGCCGAGTTGCAGGAGCGACCCCCGTCGGCTCCGCCCACCTCAGCGCCCGGTCCGATCGCTCAACGTCTCGACGCCATCGCCGCGCGCCGGCGCCGACTCGACGAGCAGCTCGTGTCACTGCAGGCCTTCGAGCGCCGCCTCTCGGACGAGGTCCGCGGCGCGAGGAAGTCGCACGCATCGGCCGATCGCGTCCGCGAAACGCTCTCGCGCCTGCTCGGGGTCCGCGCGCGGATCAGCGACACCACGGTCGCGCTCGCAAGGTCCGTCGAGGACGAGGAGCAGCTCCGTGATGCTGCGCGGGCCGAGGAAGAGCGGCTTGAGCAGACGCGCCGCGAGGCTCAGGAGCGTGAGGACTTCTACCTCGCCTGCCTCCAGGCGCCCCAGCAGAAGGCCTGACCCGAAGCCTCGCCCTATCGGTTGCTCCGGTCGTACGCTGTCGTCCTCGTCCGGGGGGATGACTGCTGATGAGCATTGAGACGACCGAGAAGAGCCGGCGTCCGAGCGGGGTCCGCGTCGCGATGTTCGGCCTGGGCCTGCTGATGGTCCTCGTCCTTCTCGCCGCTGGCGGGCTCTTCGCCCTGGTCCAGCACTTCGGCAACCAGGTCGGCCGCTACCCGAACGTCTTCGCCGACGTCGACCCGTCGACCCGTCCGTCCGACAGTCCGAGCCAGACCTTTCTCTTGGTCGGCACCGACACCCGCTCCCCAGACCCCACCACCGGTGGCGACGCGACGGCGCCGGACTTCGTGTTCGGCGCTCAGCGCAGCGACGTCATCATGCTCGCGACCATCGACGCGAACGGTCAGCACGCGAGCGTGGTGTCGATCCCCCGCGACTCCTGGGTCGACATCCCTGGCCGTGGCATGAACAAGATCAATGCGGCCTACTCCTTCGGTGGACCGCCGCTGCTGATCTCCACGGTCGAGCAGCTGACGCGCGTGCATGTCGACCACTTCGCCGTCATCGACTTCGCCGGCTTCGCACAGATGACCGACGCCGCCGGCGGCATCGACGTCACTCTGCCCGCGCCCACGAGCAACGCTGGCGTCAACTTCCCGGCCGGGCCGCAACACCTCAACGGCGCCCAGGCGCTGGCCTACGTCCGTCAGCGCTACGGACTGCCCGGCGGTGACTTCGACCGCGTCCGCCGCCAACAGAACGCCCTGCGCTCACTGGTCACCAGCACCTACCGCAACGGCACGCTCCAGAGCCCATCAGGCGCGTACACCCTCGTCGACACCATCACCCACTACGTCGGGGTCGACGACAGCCTCTCCAACGTCGATCTCGCGACCACTGCCTTCGGCCTGCGCGACGTCTCGCCAGCGTCCATTGACTTCCTGACGGTGCCCACCACCGGGACCGGCACCGAAGGCTCGGCTTCCGTCGTCTACCTTGACGGTCAGGCTGACGACGAGCTGTGGTTCGCAGTCAACAACGACCAGGTTTCGCAGTGGGTCGCAACAAGGCCGGACACCCGCCTTGGCGCAACGCCGCGCTGATTCGACAGGCCAGGCGGGTCTACGTGGTGCGCAAGCCTTCCAACTCTTGCGCTAGCCAGTCGTACTCGGCTCGCAGTCCTTGCTCGAGCGTGACCGCGGGAGTCCAGCTCAGCATCTCTCGGATGCGGTCTGTCGCGCCGCCGGTGCGCGACACGTCCCCCAGCGCTTTCTCGACACGCTCGACTTTCAGCGGCCGCCCAGCAATGGCCTCGAGCTGGTCGAGAACCTCATTCACCGACGTGCTCGTACCGCCCGCCACGTTCAGCACCGTGCCAGGTCGGACGGGCTGGGTGGCAGCGAGCAGGTTCGCCTCGACGACGTCGCCGATGAAGGTGAAGTCTCGAACTTGCTCCCCCGAGCCGTACACGGTGATCGGTTCGTCGAGCAGCGCCGCGCGCACGAAGCGGTGGAACGCCATGTCAGGGCGCTGCCGCGGTCCGTACACGGTGAAGTACCGCAGCGAGATCGTCGGGACGCCAAGGTTTGCAGCGTAGAGCGAGCAAAGGTGCTCGGCCGCGAGCTTGGTGACGCCATAGGGGCTGACGGGCCGCGGGACGTCGTCCTCGCTGGTCGGGTAGCCCTCGGCTTCGCCGTAGACCGAGGACGACGACGCGTAGACGACCCGCTGCACGGTCGGGTGCTCGACGCAGGCCTCGAGCAGGTGCTGGGTCGCGCGGACGTTCGCGTCGACGTAGACGTCGAAGTCCTTCCCCCACGACTTGCGGACACCAGGCTGGCCGGCCTGGTGGAACACGGCGTCGATGCCGTCGAGCAGGCTGGCGAGGTCGACATCATTGAGGTCGCCGTGCACCCACGAGAACCCGGCCGCGTCCTCCAGCGCCCTCAGGTTGGCACGCTTGCGGTCGGGCTCGTAGTAGTCCGACAACACGTCGACCCCGACGACCTCGTCGCCGCGACCGATGAGACGTTCCGCCAACGTGCTCCCGACGAAGCCGCTGACCCCGGTGATGAGTGCCTTCACGTTCCCCCCGCCTTCGTGACTGAGACTGCCGAGAAGCTAACCCGGCCGCCCGGTTCCAGTGTGCGGGGGCTCGTCGGCCATACCGCACAAGTCCGCGACCCGCGCGGCGCAGTCCTCCAGCCTCGGCAGCAGACCGTGATCCCGCGCCTCCGCCAGGGACGGCGCCGCTCGGTCTTTGTCCGAGAGCACGAGGTCGTCGACAGCAACGTAATCGGTCCACGGCAGCTCGAGCGCGGGATCCAGCGGGTCGACCCCGTGCTCGGCGCTCGGGTTGTACGGGGTGGAGCACAGATAGCTGGCGACGGTGCCGTCCTCGAGGGCCAGGAACGCGTGGGCGAGACCCTCGGGAAGGTAAACAGCGGTCATCGTGCTCGGGTCGAGCCGAACGGCGTCCCACTGCCCGAAGGTCGCCGAGCCGACGCGGATGTCGACGACGACATCGAGCAGCGCGCCGGCCACGCACTGGACGTATTTCGCCTGGCCGGGCGGGACATCGGCGTAGTGGAGGCCGCGCAGGACGCCGCGCCGCGACGAGCTCGTGTTGGCCTGGGCAAGGGTCAGCGGGTGGCCGACCGCGTTCCTGAATAGGTCTCCCTGGAAGGGCGCCGCGAACGCTCCTCGGTCGTCGGGGAACACGCGCGGAGTGAACCGCCAAGCTCCGGGCACAGCTAACTCGAGTGCCTCCATACGGCCGAAGCCTAAGAGGGCCGTTAGGCGTCGGAGATGGCCCCCCTGGGTAGAGGCCAAAGAAGAGACGAGAGTTCGTCACTCACCGTCCATGTGCAGTGACACTCCGCAAGTGAGGCACGATCGCTAGTCGATATCGGCAGCTTGGGGGGAACGATGGCGTCGGTTCTGGTGACGGGTGCGGCGGGGTTCATCGGGTCGAACTTCGTGCGGTACTGGCGGGCGGCGTACCCGGGTGACCGGGTGGTGGCGCTGGATGCGCTGACCTATGCCGGGGTGCGGGGCAATGTCGAGGGCCTGGACGGGGTGGAGTTCGTCCACGGTTCGATCGCGAACACCGAGCTGGTGGAGTACCTGCTGCGCGCGTACTCGGTGGACGTGGTGGTGAACTTCGCCGCGGAGTCGCACAACAGCTTGGCGATCCTGCGACCCGGGGACTTCTTCGCGACCAACGTGATGGGCACCCAAGGGCTGCTGGAGGCGGTGCGGCGGGTCGGGGTGTCGCGGTTCCACCACATCTCGACCTGCGAGGTCTACGGCGACCTGCCCCTGGACGTGGATGGCCCGGGCACAGCGTTCACCGAGGACTCCCCGTACCTGCCGCGCACCCCGTACAACGCGGCCAAGGCCGGCGGCGACCACGTGGTGCGCGCCTACGGGCTGACCTACGACGTGCCGGTGACGATCACCAACTGCGCCAACAACTACGGGCCCTTCCAGTTCCCGGAGAAGGTGATCCCGCTGTTCACCACCCGGGCGCTCGCGGGGGAGGCGTTGCCGCTGTACGCGTCGACGAAGAACCGCCGGGAGTGGCTGCACGTCGACGACCACGCCCGCGCCATCGACGCGGTGGTGCGCCACGGACGGGTGGGGGAGACCTACAACGTTGGCTCCGGGCACGAGGTCGACATCGAGGGCATCGCCGACACGATCCTCGGCGCCCTGGGGCTGGGCCCGGAGTACAAGACGATCGTCCCGGACCGGCCCAGCCACGACCGGCGCTACCTGCTCGACTCCTCGAAGCTGCGCGCCGAGCTGGGCTGGACCCCGCAGATCGGGTGGGACGAGGGCATCGCCGCCACGGTGGACTGGTACCGGGCCAACGAAGCCTGGTGGCGCCCGCTGATCGGGCGCAGCCCCGTGGTCGAGGGCGCCGACACCAACTGGGACAGCGCCGGCGGCACCCGGTGAAGGGGATCGTGCTCGCCGGTGGGTCGGGGACCAGGCTGCACCCGGTGACCCGCGCGGTGTCCAAGCAGCTGCTGCCGGTCTACGACAAGCCGATGATCTACTACCCGATCTCGGTGCTGATGCTGGCCGGGATCACCGACATCCTGGTCATCTCCACCCCGGTCGACCTGCCGGCGTTCCGGCGGCTGCTCGGCGACGGCGGCGAGCTGGGGGTGCGGTTCTCCTACGCCGAACAGGCCGCGCCGAACGGGCTGGCCGAGGCGTTCGTCATCGGCGCCGAGCACGTCGGCGACGACACCGCCGCGCTGGTGCTGGGCGACAACATCTTCCACGGCCAGAACTTCTCGACGATCCTCGCCCACGAGCGGGCGCGGCTGGAGGCGGAGAAGGGCTGCGTGCTGTTCGGTTACCCGGTGCGTGATCCCGGGCGCTACGGGGTCGGGGAGGCCGACGAGGCGGGCCGGCTGCTCTCCATCGAGGAGAAACCCGCCAAGCCCCGGTCCAACCGGGCGATCACCGGGCTGTACTTCTACGACAACGACGTGATCGACATCGCCCGCGGCCTCACCCCCTCGCAGCGGGGCGAGCTGGAGATCACCGACGTCAATCGGGCCTACGTGGCCCGCGGCAACGCCCGGCTGCTCGACCTCGGGCGCGGGTTCGCCTGGCTCGACACCGGCACCCACGAGTCGCTGATCGAGGCCAGCCAGTACGTGCAGGTCCTCGAACACCGCCAGGGCGTGCGGTTCGCCTGCCTCGAGGAGATCGCCCTGGTCAAGGGCTGGATCACCCCCGAGCAGGCGCTGACGCTCGGCGAACGCCAGGCCAGCTCGGGCTACGGCGCCTACGTCGTCGACATCGCCGAACGAGTCCGCCGCGCCGGAACCTAACCGAACCGTCAACGCCTCTAGGTAGCTCCCCCGCTCGGCGGCCCTATTTCCGAAACACCAAAATTTATCGACCCTCAACGGCGCACTTCCCTACCGACTGAGACTCAGGCACGCACAACTAACCAACCCGTCCAAACACTACTGTGGGGTCACCCAACTGGACTCTGTCGCCAGGCCTTTCCTCGTTCTTCGCGGAAGGCCGAATGAGGGCTCTGAGGATCAACGACCCCGCCACTACTGCGAGAATATAGCGAAAATCGTTCAGTAAGCTGTTCCCAAAGAACGACCAAGCCATCCAACTCAACGCAAGCCCGGTGACTGGTGCGAGATACGATCTCCGTCCAATTGAACGCGCATAGGCTAATGTCGATGCGGCGCCCACCGCCAAGGAGAAGACAGCGAGGCCCGGCAAGCCGAAGTCGTAGCGCAGATCTAGGATCGAGGTTCCGACGTTCGTGTAATATCGTTCGTCAAAAAGTTGCACCACATAGTAATCATAAGTACGCGGCGCCTCAGGTACCGGCATCCCGAACCGTTGAAGCAGGCTAAAGAAATTCTTGAATGTGTAAGCGCCATAACCCACTGGTGGGCCGCCCGAGGACAGACCCAATCCTGGCGGAGGCTCCCAATTCGGGTTGTACAACGTCCGCGAGGAGAGACCCAGGAATCCCGACCCAAGATATTGAATGAGCGATTCTATGCCAGTGGCGTTTGCAGTGCCAGTATTACGTAATTGTAACGGAACGAAGATAGCTACTGCACCGACCACAGCCAAGACGACTGACGGGGCGATCCCCGATCTCGTCGTCTTGACTACGTCGACATACCGAGTGCGCCTAAGGGCCAGTGTTGTCGCAACGAAAAGAAGTAGAGACATTACAAACGAAGAGCGCTGAACAGTAAATACTGAGTACGCGGCAGAAATAACGATCGGCAATACCGAGATGTAGCGATAACCATGAATCCATAGTATCGCGCCTGTAAATAGAGAGGCGTGACCCAGAAAGAGTACGTACCCCAACAGTCCAACCGCGACATTCCCTGAGCCAATCGCGGCCTGGGCCCCGTCTACGGCGCTCGCAATTTGCTGACGACGAAACTCGTCTCCGCCTCCGGATACGATTCCACCCACTCCGCCGAGCCTCGATATGATCGCCCTAGAGCTGTAAAGCTGAAACGCGCCATAGAACGTAAGCAGAACACATAAGGCGACGTGCCAGTAAAGCGCGGACCGGACCTTCACTTGCGCGACTCGCTGCGCAATTGGCAACTTCAGCCTAGAACGCAAGTAGATCGCAGTAAACACGGAACTGAGCAATATAGCGCCGACGAAGACAAATACTAGTACCCAGAAGTCATCGTTAGGGCTAGGATATGCAAGCCGAGTAGATGCCGTGAATAGAAGCAAAGGGCCCCAGCATACAAGCAGGACCGAGGCATTATTCACTCGCGGCATACCGACAAAGAAACTTACGACGGTGGCAAGCACGAGAAGGACCACCAACGTCAAGCCCCACATAGTCGTCCCCCAGTTTCGCGGCCGACCTATCCTATTCCAGGCAGCAACGCCTGGTCCACGCGATCTAGGATTGTTTGGGCGTCTTCCGCATCAGCGCCCGCGAGGTTCCGCACTCGTCGCGAGATCAAGACATCCTCTCGACCAAGCGCGACCGCCAATCCATACAGGCCAACCTTGCCGAACGACGCCCACTGCTTCATGACGGTCTTGCCACGCCCAATCGCCATTGGGCCGTAGGCGCCCACTATTCTACGGTCAAAATGCGCAGTGCTCCTATATGTACTCAAGGAGAAGTTGCCCACCTCCCGATAGAATAGAAGCGGTTCGGCGATCTTGCGGAACTTCGATTGCCCGCTAGTTCTGCACCACAGCTCCTTATCTTGGCAACGGAGAAGCGCCTCGTTGTAAGGATTCGCTCGCATCCACTCAGCGCGAGCCATAACCGTTGGATGCACGATAGACGCGTTATCAAGGAAACCCGCCTGACTGTCCGGCAGTGGGTCAGTGCTCTTTCGCCCATAGACCTGACCCTCTCCCGTCATCGCGAAGGCGGCGCTGCACACCAGGTCAACATCTTCGACGTCGAAAGCCTTAAGCTGTTTCTGCAGTCTATCAGGATGCATGGCATCGTCCGCATCCATCCGCGCGACGAGCGTCCCAGAGGCCACGCCTGAGATTTCATTCAAGCGCGCAGCTAGTCCGCGATTTGAGCCATCGCAGAGAACCCTTACCCTTGGATCAGATTCCAAGCGGCGTACCAAGTCAAGCGAACCATCTGTCGACCCATCGTCTACGAGAATAAGTTCCCAATTCGAGTACGACTGTGCGAAAATCGACTTCAACGCCAACCGTAGCGTCGAATAGTTGTTCCGGAATGGCAATCCGATCGAGACCATCACGGCAACTCCACCCCGCTCAGATCCCCCTGATCTCCTCGGCGCATTGCGTCCCGCAACAAACGATATCTGTCGCCGGACCCTATAAACAAGCTCCACATCCGCAACGCGGAGACGTATAGACGCTTATTGAACTGCCTCAACCACCAGTTGCCCTGCCAATAATGGCTCTCGAAATAGACCCGATTTCGATTGGCATAGAATGCACGCCGGTCGGAGTCCGCCAACAGCACGCGGCCAAACGCCGTCCGGCCTTTCGACGCTTCGTACCAAGACTCGTCTGCTTCAGTGACGATCGAGCTCGTTACTAAGAGCAGCTCTCTGTGTCTAGCAATGCGACGGGTGAACTCAGCGTCATCTTCATACAGTGACATCTCCCGATTGGGTAACCCAACCACTCGGATGAGCTCTCGATCGAACAGCAGCCCACCGTACGGTCCATAAGGTATAGGTATTACCTTCAAAGGGTTGACGCCTGATGCATGCTTACGCCAACGCCGAAGGATTTGGTGCGGTACGTCCACAATGTTGAATCCGGCGTACCCCCCGGCTGTGGGATATGCGACCTGCGGCCTAGCGCCTGCCAAGATAGCGCGCATGTACGCTCGCGCTGGTCGTGCTGAAAAGAGAACAGGAGGAGCAGCCCGACGATCCGGCAGATCGTTGAGAACCTTCAGCAATTCCGTCAGAGCATCCGAACGAGGTACGTTATCGTCGTCAAGCAGCCAGATATAGCGGCGCTTCGCCCCAAGGGCCTCCTCGATGCCAGCAGCGAATCCGGGAGCTGAGCCATCATTCCGCTTAAGCTCAACGACCTTCGAGCAGTCACAGTCGGCAGAAAGTGCCTTGAGCTTTGCCACATGGTCTGGCGCCATTCCGTTGGCAACAACAACTAGCGCGCCGACGCCGAGTCCTTTCGCAGCGGCAATCAATCCACCGCAAAGATCGGACCGGTCCGCGTAGGTGACAGTGACGATGCATACGTCTTTCGGGAGAACCTCAGGACCGAAGGCTGCTTCGGATCGAACTGTCACTTCGTCACCTGTTCGTAAATACCTCGAACCTCTTGGACCATCTTATCAATCGAGAACTCGATCTGTACTCGATGAGTGCCGGCTTCCCCCATCTGCCGTCGAAGGGCTTCGCTACCCAATAGTCGATCTACACGGTCAACCAGGGCGCTGACTTCTCCCGGACCCACTACGTATCCCGTTACCTGGTCTTCGACTTGAGCTGAAATATCACCGACCGAAAACGATACTACTGGAATGCCTGCCCGCATAGCTTCGAGCGGCACGAACGGAAATGCTTCCCACGCCGACGTCATAATTAGAGCGTCGCTGGCAGCGTACAAAGTTGGAGGGGCGAATTCCTCCTCGTTGACGAGCAACCCTCCTGCTGTCACAAGGTCCCTGCCCGCAGGCGACTGTGCCAGTCCGGGCCCCATCGCGACAACTCGACCACGTAGTAGCGCACGCTGAATCACGGGTAGCAGCGTCGGCTGCTTCGCCGGATCATCGCGTCCAACCCACGAAACGACAAGGGCGTCAGTAGGGATCCCAAGGATGCGTCTTGAAGACTCTCTGTCGTGCCGCTCAACATCCGCAACACCGGAATGCACGACGGACATCTTAGAGTCCGGACCGATATGAGCTGACCTCGCACCCGACCTCTCGGACTCGCTTACTAGTACGAGATGACGGTGTAAGCGTGCGAGAACGTTCTCGGTCAACTTGTAACTCAACCTCGCGATAGGTCCGAGGTCACGCTGGAATGACCAAGTGTGCGGAGTGTATACGGTTGGCGTTCTAGTCACTAGTCCTGCAATCGCCACAAGAAGCCCCGCTTTACTACTATGCGCATGCGCAACATCAACGCTACGCATTGCTTTCATAAGCGTTACAAGGGCACGGAGGTCAGCGAGAGGACTGATACCGTTCGAAGAATTGAGGTAACCAACGACCAGACCTGCCGACTCCAGCTCAGAGCGCACCGTGTTCTTCCAAGGGCAGACGACCTCTACATTGCAGCATGTTGAAGAGAGACCAGTGGTCAAGCTTGCGACGTACCGAGGGACCCCTCCAATCGAAGGTTGGAAAACCTGAAGAACACGCATCGCAGCGCGACGGCTATTCTTATGCAACAGCCCTCTTCTCCCTGGGAGACCGAAAGATGCCCAATAGTGTGGGATCGATGCCACGCTTCTTCCAGCAAGCCCGCGCGAGTAGGAGATTCCATATGGCACTGCAAACCAGCATCGCGATAGCGCTCCCCGCGCCCGCAAGCGGCCCAACTAGTATCAGAGTAAGCGGAATGCAGATCACCGCGGCAACGCCGAGACCGACTGCGGCATCGCGCTCGAGACCCGTCATTATCAGGAGCAGCCCGCAGGGACCCGCGCTGAAGTTCACAAGCCAAGCAATCGCGAGGATTCTAAGAACTTGTGAGCTGCTAGCGTAGCTCCCACCAAAGAGCTCAAGAATCTGGGGCGCGAAGACGATCAACACGACGACTCCGACTCCTGTAAGCCCCAGAACTCCACACGTCACTCGGTTGACTATTCGCTGTAACCGCTCGATTTTGCCTTCCGCATACAACCGAGCAATAAGTGGGCCTAATACTTGGTTCGCCACGAACTCGGTAATTGTTAAGAGGAACGCGACCCTACTGCAAACAGCATATCCTCCGGCAGCGGCACTATCGTGGAAAATTCCCACGGCAATGGTTCCGAACTCGACGATGAAGACGTTCGCTCCACTCACTACGATCAGAGGAACCGCCGACTTTAGAAGCCCGCCGAAGTCTCGGCGAAAGTCCCGTGACAGAGCCCCGCGTCCCCCAAGCCGTTCCTCATTCTCGCTGTGGTGATGTAGAGATCGCCGCATCAGGATTAGCCCGACGGCCAAGGCGCCGACGAAGGCGACACCTCTTAGAGCGGTAAGAAGGACTGCTTCATCCTGGGACGTGCTCCACAGGGTCTGAGCTAGCGCAACGCCAACTAGTAGAAGAACTGAGTACACCGCGTCTTCAGGGACGCGCGACAGCACGATCCGTCCGGCCCCCTGCAACGCGCCACCGTTGGCCGCCATTAGGCCAACGAATGGTAACGCGAACAGTGCCACCACGAGACACTCGAACTGATTCGTCTCCGGGTCAGATACGAACATCCCCACGGGAACCGCGGCTACTACCGCCGCTACTGAGACTACGACAACTACAATGTAGCATCGACGAGTCAGCCCTCGGCCGGCCAAGCCTGCGCCTCTGGCGCCCAAGGCTGCTAGTTCGCGAACAAGAAGTTTGTCGAACCCCAAGGTGACCACGAGGCGAAGGATGATGACCCACGACATAGCCCATGCATAGTCTCCGTAGGCTTGGGCGCCGAGCAATCTAGCGATCAAGAACGTTGCGACCGCACTCATACCGATACCGCTGGCCCTTAGAGCGAAGACGCCCAACGATGCACGTAGCCAGTGGCGCGATCTACTCAGGCTACTATGGGGCATCGTAATCCGCTTCCTACCGACACATCCAGTGTCCTGATGCCGTTCCGAGGGCCTCACCGAGGACGTGGAGACGGGTGACCGGGCGACCCAACCCCATGTTTGCTATGGTTAGCGCCCCCCCGAGGCATGTCTTCGCGCGTCGGTGCATCCGCGAAGGCGTCATCTCTCCGTGTCGTGCTGTCGACATCGACATAGTACGAGTATGCTTGGCGGGTTTCCTGTGGTGCCATGTTCAAAATGGCTCCGGCGAGTTTCGCCTGAACAGCCATCAGGGATCGGCTTGCCTCAGCCGCCTGAGTCGTCCTAGTCGCAGCGTACCTGCAGACAAGGACGACGCTGTCTGCGGCCCTCGAGAGCGTCACAGCGTCGGTAACAGGCAGGACTGGAGCGGTGTCGATGAGAACGACATCGTGGCTCCTACGCAACTGATCTACGGCCTCCATCATCTGCTCTGAGCCTAGGAGCTCACTAGGATTTGGAGGTCGCGGCCCCGAGGTGAGCACATCGATGGATCGCCCAGGAAGGCGTTGTACTGCATCCGCCAAGCTGGTTCGGCCGATTAGAACGGTGGTGAGCCCCACGCTCGGCTCCAAACCCAACGTGCTAGCGATCGAAGGACGCCGAAGATCGGCATCGACAAGTACGACGCGTTTGCCACTAGCCGCCATCGCACTCGCTAGAGCACAAGAGACCGTCGTCTTACCTTCCGCCGGCGATGGGCTTGTAATGAGCGTGACTTGACCAGACGCGCCTAGGTTCGCAAACTCAAGGTTCGTCCGTAGCTGGCGGATTGCTTCTTGAACGCTCGGATTATCCGCCGCTCCGTCCGGGATCCGTCCGATCTGGGATACTCCTGAGGCTTTTTCAAGTGCAGGTCTTCCCTTGATGCGAGTATCGATTGCTGTCCACAATACTGTGACGCCCGCCGCTGCGACTAGGCCGCCAACCAGCCCGAGGAGCGAGACGGCGACAGGAGAACTCGACGAAGGCGTGTCTGGAATATACGCTGGCTGAACGACCCGCACTGCAACGGGCGGAGATGAGGCGGCCCCTTGTGGTCTCTCGACCTCAGCGACTATCCCAGGGAAAACTCGTCCGATAGAGTTCGCGATATCCGCACTTCGCGTAGCAGAAGTGTCATCGACCTGGACATTTATTACGACCGAGTCGACCTTATTCGTGGCCGTTACACGATCGAGGAGATCGTCCGGAGTGACCGGAAGACCCGCCGCGTTGATAACGTCGCGAGCGAGACGGTCACTCTGGATAAGCTCCACGTAGGAGATCGCTCGCTGTTGAGAGAGCAAGCTTCCTTGATAGGTCCCAGTAGGATCGTCGGTTGGCTGTGCAGAGACGTAGAATGTCACTGACGACGTGTAGGTAGGTGGCTTTAGGAACGCCCACGCTGACACGCCGATGGTGATCGCCAGAAGTGTTCCCAACGCCAGCAAACGATGCTTCTGGACCGCTTCAGAGATTGTTTGGAACATTTAAGGTCTCCGGTCGATCCAGCACGCAGTATTCGAGGCGCGGATCGTAGGCAAGGATCGGCCGAGCTTAGCTTGCAGGTTGCTTTGGACTCTTACCGGAGGCATGAGGAGTCACGCGCCTTCTGCGATTACGTATGCAAAGGTCGATGCTGGACGGATTTGCAACCTTGAAGCAATCGGCCACCATTTTTCCTCGAGCGCCTGTAGGGGCTGGAATTTCCTATAGTAGTCGTGGCCGTAAAAGGGGACTATACTGACTTCCTTGAAGCCCTGCGCTTCGATCTTTCTACAAGTGGGTTCCAAAGTGTTGCACCAACGGTAGTACGCCGGGAACTTGGGGGCAGACCTAAGGTCACGCTTTGGAAATGCCCGGCGCAAGATTTCATGCGAGGCCCTCTCAGGAAGAAGGCGGTTCACTACGAAAGGGAGGGCGAACAACGTTGGGATGAAGTTTATGAGGAGGCCGCCCGGCGCCAGCATTCGTGCGACGTTACGGTAGCCCGACGCTGGACTGGTGACGTGCTCAAAGACCATATGAGAAAAGATTAGATCATACCGTTCAAGAGCCTCGCTGCGAGCAGTGAGCCCTGGATCGGCGATATCGCCCAATAATTGGCTTGTCCATTTGGGTGCCAAGCTGAGTTCTTCACGGTCAATGTCGTTGACGGTATAGTCCGCGCCTAACCGCCGAACTTGGTCCTCAGTGAGCGACGGACTGCGGCCGCCTCCTACCTCCAGCATTCGTGGAGCATCATAGCTGGAGGCGGCCCTCAATATCATCTCCTTATACCCGCTCCACGCATGCTTGTAGTGCCCGTTGGCTCGAAGGTCCGCGATTTCCCCTTCAAGGACCATGCTCTTCCCTCCACTCTTAGATCCTCATACTGAGTAGTTCATAGCTCTCGTTCATGCCAACTTGGGTAGATGGCGACAAGCCTATCGTCCCCGCGCAAACAGGACCTCGGTCGCCGTCCGCAGCAGTACCTTCGCATCCAGCCAGAGCGACCAGTTCTCGATGTAGTAGTTGTCGAAGCGAGCCCTATCCGAGATGGGGGTGTCTCCGCGCAGTCCGCTGACCTGTGCCAGGCCTGTGAGGCCCGAAGGAACTCGGTGCCGGTGCGCGTAGCGGGTGTACTCGGCGGAGAACTTCTCGACGAAATGCGGCCGCTCGGGACGCGGGCCCACCAATGTCATATCGCCACGCAGGATGTTCCACAGCTGGGGTAGCTCGTCGAGAGACGTACGGCGGATGATTCTTCCAACTGGGCCCACCCGCTTGTCTGTGCCGATGTTCCATTGTGTAGCGGACTCGGACGAAGTCGTCGGCTTCATGGAGCGGAACTTCAGGCATTCGAACGTCCGGCCGTCCCGACCGACGCGCTCCTGATGGAAGATGACCCCGCGACCGCCCTCCATCCGGACGGCGAGCGCGCAAGCGGTGAGCACCGGTGAGAGCAACAGCAGCGCGCCGGCGCTGACCGCCACGTCGAAGAGTCGCTTGATCCGCCACGCGGGTCCAGAGAGCGAAGGATTCCTGATGCGCATGACCGGGACCGATCCGATGTGGTCAGCTTGACCGGTCTGGGTGTGGAAAGCGTTCAGCCTCGGCACCACGAGGAGATCGCAGGATGCGCAGTCCGGCTTGCGGACGTAGTCGAGGAGCTCGAGCTCATCGAACTGACCTTCGGCGACGAGGATGACCTCGATGTCGTTCGCGGCCACGACGAGCTCTAGGTCGTGGATGGCTCCGAGGTGCGACGTCACGAAGGAGGCGTCGCACCGCTCACCGTCGTCGACGAAGCCGGCGAGCGAGAGCCCGTAGCGCGGGTACCGCTCCAGCAGCGTGGCCATCTCCGCGGCGAGCGCTCCACCACCGATGAGGACGGTGCGGTGGGCGACCACCGCCCGTCGCCGAGCGCTGAGGATGAGCGCGGTCGTGACGAAGCGGCCGGCGATCAACAGCGCGATGCTGGTGGCGGCGAGACCGAGGAAGTCGATGGCGGAGCCGGCGTCGTGGCGAAGCACGAAGGCAAGGGCGACGACCGCCGTGGCCGTGAGAGATCGCGACAGGATGCTGGGGAGCTCGTCGAGGGCCGACAGGTGGAGCCGGGCTCGGTACCGGCCGTGCCCCGTGAGCAGGCCGAGCGACACCACCGTGAGGCCCAGCAACGCGATGAGCGCGTCAGGAGCCCACAGCGCAGGAACGAGGAGCATCACCGCGTCGACGGGGACGACCAGCATCCACGCCTCGAGCCCGCGGGACGAACGGAACCCGGCGAGCGGCCGTGACATCCTCGGCGCCTGAGCGGTCAGGTACTGCGGATCGCTGACATCGCGCAGATGCCGCGTCGGCGCCCCGTCGTCCGACAGCGGCTCGATGACCGCGCTGGACCTGTTCGCCACGACATGTCCCCCCATGTCTTCCTGCCGAGCGCCCGCGAGGGCGCCCCCATCCCCGAGCCACCGTCGACTGGCTTGGTGTGAGCCAGCTCGCCCGGGGCCGCGAACTGTTACATGCCCCAACGAGGCCGAGACCATTCCGTGACACCCATCGGGATGCTGGCCGTGCACAGTAGACCACCCAGAGTAGGGACGACACCGTCGTCCGCTCGAACGGGCGATGAGCGGTCTGTCCTGGTCTCGGGACGGGCGCGCAGCTCGCCGGGCGGGCGGGGATCAGCGGCCCTTGGCGAAGAGCACCTCACCGATAGTCCGGAGGAGGACCTTCGCGTCGAGCCAGAGCGACCAGTTCTCGATGTAGTAGTTGTCGAAGCGAGCGCGGTCGCAGATGGGGGTGTCACCCCGAAGGCCGCTGACCTGCGCCAGACCGGTGAGGCCGGCGCGGACGCGGTGGCGGTGGTCGTACCGGTCGATCTCTGCGGCGAACTTGCTGACGAAGTGGGGCCGCTCGGGGCGCGGGCCCACGAGGGTCATGTCGCCGCGGAGGATGCTCCACAGCTGCGGGAGCTCATCGAGAGACGAGCGGCGCAGCACCTTGCCCACCGGGCCTACGCGGTTGTCGTTCGCGATGTTCCACTGCGTGGCCGATTCGGCCGACGTCGCCGGCTTCATTGAGCGGAACTTCAGGCACTCGAAAGTACGGCCGTCGCGGCCCACTCGCTCCTGACGGAACAGGAACCCAGGACCGCCCTCCAAACGCACCGCGACCGCGCAGGCGGCCATGACGGGCGCGAGGACCAGCAGCAGGAGCCCGCTGACCACGATGTCGAAGGCGCGCTTGATGGCCCAGGCGGGCCCCTCGAGCTTGGGGGTGCGGATGCGCATGACGGGGACGGAACCGATGTGGTCGACCATGCCGGCCTGCGTGTGGAACTGGGGCAGTCGCGGGATGACGAGCAGGTCGCAGTCGAGGCAGTCGGGTCGCCGCACGACGTCGAGCAGGTCGGCCTCGGAGATGTCACCGTCGGCCATGAGGATGACGTCGGCGCCCGAGGCGGCAACAGCCAGATCGAGGTCGTCGACGCGACCGAGGCGCGGGAGGACGCTGCCGGCTGCGCATGCCGAGCCGTCGTCGACGAAACCGACCGGCGCCAGGCCGTACTGGGGGTAGCGCTGCAGCAGCGTCGCCATCTCCTGGGCGCGGGTACCGCCGCCGATGAGGATCGTCGGGTGCGCGACGACGCGACGCTTGCGCGCGATGAGGATCAGCTGCGTGGTCAGGATGCGCCCGGCGATGACGAGGCCGATCGTGCCCAGCATCTCGGCGAGGAAGGGCGCGACCTCCTGCTGGGTGTTCACGAGCGCGAAGAGCGTGCCGACGATGGCGCCAGAGGTCAGGAGGCGGCCGATCAGGCCGGGGAGCTCGTCCAGCACGCTGAGGTGGAGACGAGCGCGGAAGCGGCCGGTGCCGTTGAGGACGACCATCGCCACCGCGGCCATGAGCAGGATGGCCTTGACGTGCGAGCTCCACAGCAGCGGCAGCAGGAGCATCGCCAGGTCCACGGGCGGGACCACCATCCAGGCCGCGATGCGGCGTGCCGACTTGATGCCGGCCAGCGGCCGGCTTGTGGGCAACGGGACGGGGTCGACCTTCGGCGCCGGGCGCTGCTCGGGAACGAGGGTGAGCGGCCGGTCCCGCAAGACGGTCAGCTGGTCACGCTCCGTACGAATTCCGAGACGAGCCCCGTTCGTCTCGATCGATTCCGCTATGTCGACGCCACTGCTCATTTCCTGATGTCCCCCTACATCACGGGTGGTGAGTGACCACCCAGTGGTGTGACGCGCCGACCGGTCCTTCCCGTTGAACCGTGTGCCGTCGCTCTTGACCCGCTATCGGAGGGTGTTGGCCAGGTCGTTACACACCACGTGGTCTGCTCCCTCGGCGTGTCTCGCCGACACGCCCGAAACCATGACGGCCATTCACTCGTTCGGCCTCATGTGACCTAGACCGCTCCGTGACCGGCTAACGCCGCGAGTGCGAACGGAGCGCCCCCCGACCGGGCGTGACACCACTCGTCCGAGTACCACCGCACCGTGCGACCGTCTTTCCGTCCCGTCGCACGGCTTGTCGGACGAGCGACAGCACTAGGCCGTCCGGGGCACTGCCGTCCTGTCGCCCTCTCGCGACCGCGAAAGGTGCGTGAAAGCGGGACGGGTTCTGCTCTCCGTCACGGGCCGAAGGCCCGGCGGCAGGGGGGGAGCGGGCCGATGTCGATCGATCCGCTCAGCCGCCGGTCCCGGCCCGGGGCCACGGGTGATGCTCTCGCCCGGCCTGGCGAGGGGGGTACGTCAGGACGGCGGGAGCAACCCGAGCGGACGGGCGTCCGGCGGGACAGGGGGACCTCCCGCCGGACGCCCCTGCGCGCCGCCGGCCCGCACGAGACGGGCGAAGCCGCGAGCGGCCTCCGCCCACGGCGCCCAGCCGAGCCCGTCGGCGAGGGACGCGGCGAGAGCGAAGCGCTTCTTGGCCTCCGCGCGGTCGACGACGACGGCGGCCGCGAGACCCCGGTAGAGCGCCTGCGGGCCGAAGGTGGCCGACCCGATGCCGACCACGACGACGGCCGTGGGGTCCGGCGGCATGTCGCGGCGCACGACCTCGGCGGTGGCCGCGTCGCCGAGGGCGAAGGCGGCGCATGCCGCGAGGCAGAGACCGGGACGGTCGAACAGGGCGCCTTCCCGGCCCTCGCGCTTCCGGTGCCAGTCGGCGAGGTGCGAAGCGGCGGTCTCGAGGTCCCCAGCGGTCGCGGCGTCCACCGCGGCGGCGGCCGACCAGGCGGCGACCAGCGGGTACATCGCGGCGGCCCCGGCGGGCAGACCCTGGAGCGAGGGCAGGGTGCCGGCCAACAGGTGCCGGACGAGCAGATGGACCCCGTAGGCGCCGACCGCGTCGGGCAGCCCGAGCTCCTGGCCCCGCTGCATGGCCGCGAGGGCGGCGGCGTCGGCCTCGTCGGTGTCGCCGCGAGCCAGGGTCAGCCCGGCGTCGAGCAGGGAGACCATCCACATCGTCCGCGGCCGGTGGCGGTCGACGGCAAGGGGCTCGAGATCCCGCCGGGCGGCGAGGGCGTCGTCCTGGCGGCCCGCGGCGAGCAGCGCGGCGATGCGCAGCTCCTCGGCCTCGAACCAGAGCGCGTCGTCCCCGGCGTCGGCGGCGAGCCGGCTGGCCTGCTCGCAGACGGCGAGCCGCTGCGTGGCGGGCACGGGCGCGTCGACCAGGTGGTTGGCCTCGAGGACGCGGACGCCGGCGAGCAGGCGGGCGTCCCCGAATCCCTGGGCGGCGAGGGCGAGCAGCTCGGGCAGGGCGGTGGGGTCGCCGACGTCGCCGTGGAGCTGCTCCTCCTCGAGGATCAGGCTGCGCAGGACCTCGGCGCGCTGCCGGTCGGTCAGGGGCAGGCCGCGGACGCGGCGCAGTCGCCGGGCGCGTCGGGGGCGTCCGGCGACGTTGATGCCCATCGCGTCGTGACCGACCGCGGCGACCACCGCGTCCGCGACGACACCGTCGTCGACCTCGCGAGCGTCCGCCGCGGCCTCGACCTCCTCGACCCCCGCCGCGAGGGCCGCGGCCTGCTCGACGACCTCGTCGAGCACCTCGTCGGCGTCTTCCTGGAGACCCATCGCCTCGAGCACGAGCCCGCGGTGCAGGGCCACGGAGCTGGGGTGCGAGGTGTCCAGGACGGCGTCGAGCTGAGCCCGGGCTTCCTCGAGCGCGCCCTGGCCGTACGCCGCGACACCGGCGCCGAGGCGGGCGTCGCCCACCTCCCGGTCGGTGAGCAGCGGACCGGCGCCGACCGCGTGACGCAGCAACGTGAAGGGCTCGGGGACGACCTGCTCGACGAGCACCCGGTACCGGGCGTGGTGCAGCGTCTGCGCGCTCGCCGGGGGGACGGCGTCGAGGACGGCGTCGCGTGTCAGGGCGTGCCGGAAGACGAACCCGTCGTCGGTCGGGGCCAGCAGCCCGCGGTCGACGGCGCTGCGCAGCAGGTTCGACAGTGGGCGGGGCGCGATCTCGAGCATGGTGCCGAGGTCGGCCAGCGAGAGCGGGGCGAGCACCGCGAGAGACTCGAGGGCCTCCCGGGCGGCCGGGTCGAGGCCGGCGAGCTGGTGGTCGAGCAGGGGCCGCAGGCGGGCGGGGATGACGGTGGCGAGCTCGTCGACCGCCTTCTCCCCGTCGGGCTGGTCGAGCCCGGCGAGCGACTCGATCACCGCGGAGACGTGCAGGGCGTGGCCCCGGGTGCGCTCCCAGAGGGCGTCGGCGACGCGTCCGGCCCCGTCGGGGGCGAGGCCGGGCAGCTGCCCGACGACGAGCCGGCGCACGGCCGCGCGGCCGAGTTCGGGCAGCCGCACGTCGCTGACGGCCTCGAACAGCGCGAGCTCGGCGTGCGTCGCGCTCCAGCTCGGGTGGGAGACGGCGTCGGGCTCGCGGGCGGCGACGAGCACCACCGTCCCGGCGGGCACCCCGGCCCGGCCGACCGCCCGCAGGGCGGCGAGGGTCGCGGAATCGGCGAGGTGCGCGTCGTCGATCGTGATGAGGACGGGCCGGGGACGTGCCGAGAAGCGCTCCAGCAGGGCACGGCCGGGGGCGGGCTCGCCGGGGTGGACGGGGGCGACGCCGAGCTCGTCGAGCGCCTCGGCCCACGCCGACCACGGCGGTGCGTCGGCGTCACACGTCCCGCCGCCGACGCACGCCCCGCGCATCCAGGCCTCGCGACGGGCGGCGCGCAGCAGCGCGGTCTTGCCGATGCCGGCCTCGCCGGTGACGAGCCGGACGGCGCCGCCGTCGGGGGCCTCGAGCAGGGCACGGACGGCGGCGAGCTCCTCCTCGCGCCCGACGAGCGTCGGGCGGGGGTGGCGGCTCGGGACCGGGGCGGTGAGGCGGAGCTGGAGGTCCTCGATCTCCGCGCCGGGGGTGACGCCGAGCTCGTCGCGGAGGTGTTTCCGCGTGGCCGACAAGGCCTCGAGGGCCTCGCTGGTGCGCCCCTGGCGGTGCAGCCCGGACGCGGCGATGACGGCGAGGCGCTCGCGGGAGCGGTCGGCGGCGAGGTCGTCGGCGACGAGGTCGACGGCCTCGGCGGGACGGTCGAGGTCGAGCAGCGCGGCACCCATGCGCGCGACGAGGCGGACCCGACGGTCGATCGCGCGGGTCTTCTCGGCTTCGAGCCGCGGGCCCAGGGGGGTGCCGGCGAAGGGCTCGCCGCGCCAGGTCTCGAGGGCGCGTCCGCCGAACTCCATGACGGTCTCGCGCGTGGCCTCGGGGTCGAGCGCGACCGCGGCGTCGTCGTGGAAGCGGTGGAGGTCGATCGCGTCGCGCGGGAGGTCGAGTCGGTAGGTCTCGCCGATCGGCGGGATCGGCAGCCGCGTGTCCTCGTCGGGCGCCTCCCGGCGCAGCCGGCTGACCAGCACCTGCAGCGCGCCGTCGGGCCGCTCGGGAAGGACCTCGCCCCAGATCTCGTCGATGAGCGACGGCACCGCCACCGTGCCGCGGCACGCCGCCGCGAGCAGGGCCAGCAGCGTCCGCAGCCGCCGCCCCGGCCATCCGACGGCGCCTGACGCGCCCTCGATGCAGACCTCACCCAGCACACGAATACGGACATCGGGGGATGACGACGATGACACCTGACCCCCAGGATGCACTCAGCGTGACGGCGAATGGTGACTCTACGTCCTTCCGGACGATCGATCCAGACGAGGTCCAGCCGGGAGACCTACTCCTGGTGACCCAGATCCCCGACGAGGCGCTCGGGCAGATGATGGAGCGCTACGACGGCACGAAGCTCTCGCACTCGGGCATCGCCGTGCACATCGACGAGCACGGCGAGACCCACCGCGACCGGCCCGCCAACGGCATCGCCAGCGCGCTGGCGGAGCGGCTCGACGGCGACTACGGCGGCGTGCGGTGGGACGAGTTCGAGAAGTTCTGGCCGAGCCGCGACTTCTACACCGTCGCGATGTCCGACCGGCACCGCGAGCGCGCCCTGGACTATCTCGACGAGTTCACGCCGGTCCCGGGCGGCGAGGGAGCCTTCTCGTTCGTCAAGCTCGTCAACGTCGCGGCGGGCCTGCGGTCCGTCGCGCTGCAGGAGACGAACCCCGGCCTGGCCGAGGAGCTGTTCGTCGCGGCCCGTGACGTGGCGACGGCCTGGGCCGCGACGCCGGAGGATCCCAGCTCGTCGGCCTACTACTGCGCCGAGCTCGTCGCCCACGCCTACGGCCGGACCTTCACGCGTGCCGAGATGACGCCGCCGGCGGCCCCGAAGGGCGGGATCGAACCGGAGGACATCGAGGAGCCCGAGTGGGCCGAGTGGGTCGTGAAGCGGCTGCGGCGCCGGCTCGACGACCTCGAGGACCCCGACCACCGCACCGCCGCGACCCTGCTCGCCCTGCTCTCCGCGAAGGACTGGGACTTCCTCGCCCTCGCCATCA
This sequence comes from Actinomycetospora sp. C-140, assembly GCF_054796175.1. NCBI lineage: Bacteria > Bacillati > Actinomycetota > Actinomycetes > Pseudonocardiales > Pseudonocardiaceae > Actinomycetospora > Actinomycetospora sp. C-140. The sequence continues at coordinate 170,502 of NZ_JBTWNF010000009.1, forward strand.
CCTCCGTCGCGACCTCCGGCGGGCAGGCCCTCTCCGGCATCCTCGACGGGCTGCTCGACGACGTGCGCGGCTGGATGCGCCGGTGGGGCTGGACGAACGCCGAGGAGGCCCCGGTCGAGAGGCCCCGCGTGCCCCGGCCCCTGGCCCCGCCCCGGCGACTGCCGACGCTGCGGGCTCCGAACTCCCCGGTCCCGCCTGCGCTGGTCACCCCGCGGATGCTGTGGGTGGCCTTCGGGCCGCAGACGTTGTGTCGCGTGGAGCAGGGTCGTTCCTGAGCTCTCCGAAGCGACCGTCGTTGTCAGGGGTGGTCGCTAGACTCGAACACGTGTTCGATAGCGAGGCCTTCCAGCCGCTGCCGACCGGTATCGACGAGATGCCGGCCGGGGCAGCGCTGGCGGCTGCGCTGGCGTCGGTCGATCCGGCGCGCGTCTCGCCCTACGACACGATGCGGCTGGTCAGCGCCGAGCGCCGGCAGCTGTCCCACCAGGAGGCGCGGTTCCACACCGCGGCGCGCGAGGCGGCGCTGGCCGACCCGACCTGCCCCGGCGGCCGGGCCGATCGCGACCTGTCCGAGGCGTGCGACGAGCTCCGGGCCCGGCTCTCGCTGTCGCGCACGGCCGTCGCCACGTTGCTGACGCTGGCCGACGGCGCCGTGCTGCATCCGGAGATGGGCCGGCGGTGGGCCGAGGGTCGGCTCGACCAGAAGCGGATCGAGCACATCCACCGGGAGACCCGCGATCTGTCCCAGGAGCACGCCGCCAAGGTGATCGCCCGGGTGCTCCCGGTGGCGGCCGACATGCCCTACGGCGCACTGATCGAGCGATTGCACGAGCTGGCGAAGGCGTTCGACCCGGAGTGGGCCGTGCGTCGCGAGGAGAACGCGAGGCGCCAGCGGCGGGTGCGGGCCACGGTGACGGCCGAGGGCACGGTCAACGTGTGCGGGCTCGATCTGCCGCTCCAGGCGGGCACGCGGATGACCCGCCAGATCAACCGGCTGGCCGCGCGGATCAAGGCGCTCGGGCATCCCGGGAAGATCGACACGATCCGCGGGGACGTCTTCACCACCCGCTGGGACCCCGCCCTCTCCGGAGCCACCGACGACGAGATCGTCGCGGCCGTCCTCGCCATGGCCGACGAGGACGACCCGGCCGATCACGAGACCCACGACCCCGCCGACGCGCTGCCGGAACGGCCGGGTGACGACGCGGCACGGATGCCGGCCGGGCCGGAGAGCAGCGGACGCGACAACGAGGGCGATGCGGCCGGCGGTCCGGCGGGTGCGGAGCCGACCGTTGGCGATCCTGCGACCGGTGCTTCGCCGAGCGACGCCCCGGCCGGCGGGGACGCCCCGGCCGACCTGACCGACCACGCGGACGACCAGCTCGACCTGCTGCCTGTACCTGGTGATGGCGACGAGCCGCCGCCCGACGAGCCCGGCGAGCCTGACGAGGCGCCGGTCGTGCGGCGACGCGGGCCTCGGCAGTCGCGGTTCGAGGTCCGGGTGCGGCTGTCGACCCTGCTCGGGCGCGACGAGAAGCCGGCGCGGCTGCCGGGATGGGGCACCATCCACGCCGGTCAGGCCCGCGAGTTGGTCGCCGCCCACGCCGACGCCGAGTGGCGGGTGGCCGTCACCGACGACACCGGAGCCCTGGTCGCCGTACTGATCACCCGCCGTCGGCCCTCGACCTGCACCACCACGCCGCAGGAGGTCCGCTCCTCCGGCCTACCGCGCGCCGTCGTCGAGATGCACGTCAGTGAGGCGGAGCTCGACCGTTTCCAGCCCGGTGACGATCCGGGGTGGGCCGCGGTGATCACCGATCTACGGCACCAGCACGCCCTTTGGCGTGCGGCGCGTGCTCCCGTCCCGGATCCGCGGGAGAACCCCGACGCGGCGGAGGCGGCCGCCCGGCGGCGACGCGAGGCGATGGCGCGGTTCCCGCATGCCGCGCTCCGCCGCTGGATCGAGACGCGGGACGAGACGTGCGTCTTCCCGTCGTGCCGGTGCTCGGCCGTCAACGCCGAGATCGACCACACCCGGCGCCACTCCGCCCACGGGCTCACGATCGAGATCAACCTGGGGCCGGTCTGCCTCCACGATCACCTGCTCAAGGAGCAGCCGGGCTGGCTCCTCGAGCAGCCCCGACCCGGGCACTTCGAGTGGACCAGTCCCACCGGCCACACGTACCACCGGGGTCCGCAGCCGCTGGGCGACGGGCTCCCCGATCCCGATCCACCCGACCCTCCCTCCTGCGACGAGCCACGGTGGTACGCGACGAACGACCCGATCTGGGACGGCGATCCGGACCCGCGGAGGCCGCCGCCGCGCGCCCGACCGGATCCGGCAGCGAGGCCACCCGCCGCCGACCGCGACGTCACCGACGACGACCCGCCGCCGTTCTGAGACGCGACCGGGTGCACTCACCCGCGCGCTCGGCTCTTCCCGAGCAGACACCGGGCGCAAGCGTCGAGCGCGTCAGCACAGCCGCGCCAAGCCACGTGCCCGGCGCCGGGGCCGGGGCCCGAGGCCGGGCCGGGCATCAGCCCGCCGGACGAGGGGCCACTCGCCAGATGCATCACGCCAGATCTCGTGGTTCTGACATGCCACACTCAGCCCCGTGACCGGCAGCGTGCCTGCTGAACTGCAGCAGGAGATCACGGCCGGCTTGAGGGCGGCCGGAGCCCGGTTCGCACTCCTCCACGGCAGCCGCGCCGCAGGGACTAACCGTCCCGGCTCCGACGTCGACGTCGCTGCCTACTGGGGTGGATCGGCGCCGGCGTCGTTCGAGGTGCTCCTGCCACCCGACGTCGATCTCCTCGTCCTCGACACCGCGCCCCTGGAGATCGCCGGCCGGATCGCCGTCCACGGCGTGCTGCTGTTCGACGACGACCCCCCGGCCCGGGTGCGGTGGACCGCCACCACTCGCAAGATCTACTTTGACGAACTCCCGCGCCTCGAGCGCAGCCGCCGCGAGTTCCTGGAGTCGGTGCGTCGTGGTCGATGAGGTCCGCGTTGAGCGGTTGCTCCGAGCTGTCGCGGACGACATCGCTTTTCTGCGGATTGAGTCCGGCGCCGACCAAGACCGTCGCGACGACCCAGCCTGGTTGCGGGCGATCAAGTACGCCTTCGTGACCGCGATCGAGGCGTGCGTCGATGTCGCCCAGCACTTCTGTGCCTCCGAGGGGTGGGGTCCGCCGGCGACCAACGCGGACGCGATGGTCGTGCTCGGCCGCCACGGCGTTCTCGATGCCGACCTCGCCCGACAGCTCGGGCGAGCGGTGGGTTTCCGCAACGTGCTGGTGCACGAGTACGTGACCGTCGATGACGCCCTCGTCGTGCGGCGTCTCGCGGATCTCAGCGATCTGGACGGATTCACGTCTGCCGTCGCGCGCTGGATGACCGAGGCGTGACGGGTGGTGAAGCGCCTGGTCGTCTGCTGTGACGGCACGTGGAACACGCCCGACGAGGTGGACGAGAAGGGCGCCCCCTGCCCCTCGAACATCGCCCGCATCGCGCAGGCGGTCGCGGAGAAGGACGCAGACGGGACGTCGCAGCGCCTCTTCTACGACAAGGGTGTCGGGACCAACGGGCGTCTCGACCGCGTGATCGGCGGCGTGTTCGGCCGCGGCGTCGCCAAGAACGTCCGGGACGCCTACCACTTCCTGGTCGACGTCTACGAGCCCGGCGACGAGATCTTCATCTTCGGCTTCAGCCGCGGCGCGTTCACGGCACGCAGCACCGCGGGATTCGTCCGCAACTGCGGCATCCTGCGCCGCGAGCATGCGTACCGGCTCGACGACGCGTTCGCGCTCTACCGGGCGCGCGACCCGGCGCACCACCCCACCGAGCTCGAGGCCGCGCTGTTCCGGCGGTCGTTCTCCCACGAGACGCGCATCCGCTTCATCGGGGTGTTCGACACCGTCGGCTCCCTCGGCGTCCCCCTCACCGGCCTGCCGCTCACCGATCTCGCCAACCGCCGCTACCGCTTCCACGACACGGCGCTGAGCGCCCAGGTCGACGGTGCGTTCCAGGCGCTCGCGATGCACGAGCGGCGGGGCTCGTTCGTGCCGGCGCTGTGGACCGGCGGCGCGGAGGGTCAGGAGGTCGAGCAGGTCTGGTTCACCGGCGTGCACTCCGACGTCGGCGGCGGCTACAGCGACCACCGGCTCGCCGACATCACGCTGGCGTGGATGGCGGCGCGGGCCCGGCGCTACGGCCTGGCCCTCGACCTCCCGGGCGACCTCGACCCCGATGCCCTCGGCCGCCGCCACGTCGCGATGGACGGCGTCTACCGGTGGTTACCCCGCCGGCCGCGGTCCCCGGCCGACGGCACGACCGTCGCGTCGAGCGTCGTCGACCGGCAGCGGCGCTTCCGCGATGCACCACGACCGTTCCGGACTGCCGTCGAGGACCCGACGAGGACCACGGCCGTGGAGGACGTCGTCGGCGATGGGCCTTGACGGTCGGCGCCACCCGCCGGGATGGGGCCGGCGCGTTCAGCGTTCCCCGAGCATGTTCCGAAGCACGGCGACGAGCGCGTCGACACCGGATGGGTCCGCGGGCAGGTCGTACGCCTCCCGCTCGCACAGCGGGCGGAGCACCGGCGGGAGCTGACGTTCGCGCGGCATCGACGCGCCGTCCACGAGGACGGGGACGACGTCGAGCTCGGCGTCGAGAGCCGACACCAGCTCGCGGCGCACCCAGTCGTCCTCGTCCTCCAGCCGTCGGCGGCCGTCGGCGGTCTCGACCTCGAGCCACGACGGGCCGATCACCGCGAGGACGACGACGGACTCCGCGAGCTCGCGCTCGAGGCGACGGGACCACAGGTCACCGGGGCGCAGGCTCGTGTGATCGTGGAAGACGCGGTCCGGGAAAGCGACATGGAGGGCCGGGGCCAGGCGGTCGACCGCGGGCCCCGTGTCGTCCCGCCGGTAGCTGACGAACACCGAACCCTGACGCGGGGGGCGTGGCGACGGCGCCTGGGCGGGCGGCGGCACGTCGGCCGTCACGACCAGCGTGCCGGACGTGCGCGTCACCCTGCCACCCGCCGCGACGTAGACGAGGCGGTGGACGGCCAGCGTGTGCGGTCCCGGCGTGTCGGCGCACACCGTCACGGAGTGGTCGTGCGTCCGGCCGGGGTCGAGCCGCCGCACCTCGATCGTGCGCGAACCGCGCACGATCGACACCCCGCGCGGTGGACGGAGATCCAGGCGAATGTCCGAGCAGGGAGCCGGGCCGGCGTTGACGAGCCGCACGGTGAGCGACGACGGGAGGCCGGCGACGACGCGATCCGGCACCGCCGAGAACTCGATCACCGAGCGAACCGGCTCAGCCCGGGCAGCGCGAAGCGGTGGTGCTCGCGGCGACACGACGAGCAGTGCACTGCCCAGCGGCCGCGCGTGGCGCGGCCGAGCACGTCGGTGTCCCACAGAACGTACTGATCGTCCCGGCACATCACCGCCCCGCAGTGGTGGCAGACCGCATCCACGATCACTTTCCCGTCGGGACGTTCCTCACGGCCGCAGAAGGTGCACTCCCAGCTCATGATCCCTTCCTCCGGAAGGCCATGTCGACGTGCTGGACCAGCTCGTGTTCCGACGCCGTCGAGATCTTGCCCTGGCGCGTCGCCCGCTCCAGCAGCGCGCGGAGCTCGGACACGATCGTTCCCGCGTTCTCGGGATCACCATCGCCGGGCGACGGGGACGCGGGCTTCTCGAGCACCCCGCGAACGCGGCCCCAGAGGTTGCGGTGCTCGTCGAGCACCCGGTCACGCATCTCAGGGGTGGCATAGGCCCCACGGACGTGCAGCTTCACGCGCGTCACGCCGCCGCCCGCGCCGGGTACCGCCGGCTCCTCGCCCGTGAGCTGGATGTCGAAGTCGACCGGATAGACCCCGAAGTAGTACCGGCCGCCGATGTCCCAGGACCGGGTCAGGCTGGAGGCCGTGCCTCCCACCTGCGGCCGGTTCTCGACCGTGCGCTTGACGTAGTAGCCGCCATCGCTCAGGGAGTCCACGAGGAGCGCCACGGTGTCGTGGTCGGGGATCGTGCCGGAGAACTCGGTCGTGTCCTGGTCGCTCTCGCCCTCCGCGCGATCCGGGACGCTACGCATCGTCTGGTAGCGCGCCCCCTCCAGGTTCAGCTCGAGGTCGAGCAGGACGCGGGTCATCGGCGCGGCGTTCCGGTGCCCGTGTGCGTTCCAGGGCCCGACCGCGTCGCGGGAACCCTGGGCCAGCGGCGGCTCGGCTGGGCCGATCGTCGCCGGCTTGCGCCCCTCGGGGCGCTGCCCGCCGCCGGCGTAGTGCACCACGGCTCCGGTGAGACCGGACACCGCGCCGGTGAACCGGGCCTCCACCCGTGCGGTGAGCTCGGCGTCGGGTGGGATCGGGCCGGCCATGCGCAGGGCGAGCGGGATCGTCCCGTACGACCTGCCCGCGGTGAACTCGTCGACCAGCTTCTTGTCCTGCTCCGGCCCGCGGCGGCGGAACCGGACGTCGACTCCGCGAAGGGTCTCCGGCTCGACCCGGACGTTCTTCCACTCGACCACGCGCGTGCCCGCGTCGTCGCGCCCGATCGTCGCGATCTCGGGATGGGACGGCTGCTCGATCCGCCCCCAGCTCTCGGGGATCTCGACACGGACCAGGTCGAGCTTCTTCAGAGCGAGACCTGTCTCGTAGCGCTCCTCGCCCCGCGTGCACCAGCTGACGTCCAGCTCGAGCGTGCGGCGGACCGAGTCCGGGCCGATCGTCGGCGTCACCCAGACCTCTACCGCTCGCTTCGCCCGGTCCGGGTCGGGGAGGTACGCCACGGTCACGGGCCAGGGCCCGGTCGGCAGAGCCGCGGAGGGCAGACCTTGGCCCGGGTCCGTGCGACGGGGCACCAGGCTCACCAGTCGATCTCCCGTGAGGATCTGCCCCGGCGTGAGGTCGAGGCTCAAGGCACCGGGTCCCTGGAGGAGGACGTGACCTGCTGCGACGACATCGGCGTTAGCAGCGGCCGCCTTCGTGAGAGCGGCGCCCCCGCTCGACCGCGTCCACGACGCGTCGAGCCACACCTCGCCGCGCACGCTCGTTCCCGACGTCTCGTACCGCTGGTCGGGGTGCAGTCGGGCGCGCGTCTCGACCGTCTCTGTCATCCGCACCTTCCGTATGTGCGGGTCGGCAGGGAAGAACGCCGGGAGGCGGCGCCGGCGGCGGCCGGTCGTCCGCGCTCGGGCCAGCCGTGCCCCGATGCGGCCCACGGCGACGACGCCGAGCACCGCCGCGGGGACGAGGAACGACGAGGCGAACGCGCCGGCCGCCAGCACCCCGGTCGTCCCGGCTGCGAGCAGCTCCGCGTCCCACGAGCGATCGAGGGGAAGGCACGTCGGGCAGAGATGCCGGTCCTCAGCGCGGGCCTGACGGTCGGCAGCCTCCCAACCCGGCGCGATGGTCGGCGGCGGCGTTGCGCGGGGCGCGGCGAACGAGAACGGGTTCGCCCCCGGCACGCGCCCGCGAGCTCGAGGCTTCGCGCGATCCCCGCGAGCAGCACCCGGTCGGTCCTCACTGTCCGGTGCGCCCGACGAATCGGGCGCCGCCGAAGGTTCGTCTTCCTGCTCGTCGTCCTCGTCATCCTCGTCGTCATCGGCCGCCGACCGTGTGGCCGACGGTCTCCCGCCGGGCCAGGCCGGGCGGACCGACTCCGGGCCGGCCGACGCCGCCCAGGCCGTCCGCCGGATCCGGGCGGCACGCCCGAACGGGAGCCCACCGACCGGGTCGAGGATCGCGTCGTGGGCCCGGCAGAGGCGCGCGCGGCACGCGCTGCAGACGGCCAGGACCGGCCCGGCGAGACAGACGTCGCACCGCGCCTCCCCAGCACGGAGACGGAGCTCGGGTTCCGGTGCGACCGTCATCGCCGCGACCTCAACGGGCGGAAGCGATCCCGGAGCGCGCGGTGGAGCTCGTTCATGCGCCGCATGAGCTGAGCGATGTCGCCCGTGGCCCAGCCCCAGACGAACAGCGTCAGATCACCGCTGTCGAGCCGGCTCGAGTACTGGTGCTCGGCGCCCTGTTGCGAACGTCGGCGAGTCGCCGCACGGACACCCCGGACAAGGATCACGACGCCGCTGCTCGTCGGCCCCTCGCCACGGAAGCCGCGCAGCGCGGCGAGGAGCTCACCCGAACCCGCCTGGTCGTAGGTCACTTCGCGCTCGACCTCGAACCCGAGCATCTCGAGCACGGACTTGACGTCTCCGACCCGCCGCTTCTCCGGAACCAGCTCATCGAAGAAAATGCTCTGGAACGGCGAGAACCGGCGATGCGCGAAGGCGTCGTCGAGGATCACCCGGCATGTCGTGTGGACGATGGTCCGGCACGTCGGCCTCCGCACCGCGGGCACGGCGACACCGGCCGCGTCCACGAGCCTCACCTGCGTTCCGGACAAGAGGTGACCGGGGAGCTCGACCTCAGCGCGCACGACGAGCTCCCGACGATCGAAGAGCTCGCCCGGCTGCCCGAGCGCGAGACGCATGGACGTCGAGCAGAAGCGGTCGCGACGGTTCTCGTTGCCGCGCTCGTCTGCGTGCTCGTCCTCGAGCGTCATCGGGACGTCACGCCACTCGACGGAGCGGCCACGGGCGTGTTGCTGGAGGTGCCCCGGCGTTCGCTGGCGATCGAATCTCAGGAGCAGCGAGTCCGGATGGGTCGAGGTGAGGTGGGGGAGGTCGACGGAGACACGACGGACGATCGGGGGCTCGAGCGCGCGACGGCGCGGCACGTCGACGGTGACGTCGACCCTGACCGTGAGCTCGAGCTCGCCTCGGAAGGTCGCGTGCTCCATCAGCTTGTGCGCCGCGTCCATGTCGGCCTGCCGGAGCTCGTCGAGGTCGAGCACTGTTCGGGCCTCGTCGGCCGTGTCCGGGTCGTCGATCCCGATCTCGCACGAGACGGGGTACACGTCCAGGTCCGGCTCGTCAGCCGCTCCCCACGGGCGGTAGTCGATCCGTGCCCGCGCCTCGTGTCGTCCGGTCGCCAGGTCCTCGCCGCGAGGGAACTCCGCCGGGCACGTCGGCAGCGTGAGCGCGACGGTGTCGTGCTCCTTGCCGAGCGGCGCGGCGGTGGCGAGATCGGTGTCCTCGTGGTCGGTGACGGCCAGCCGCCCGACGACGACCGGCGCCTCCCGGCTCAGCAGTCGGCGGACGGCCGCGGGCGACCGCGAGATCCGACGCAGCATCGGCCCGTCGTAGGGGACCTGCCACTCGATGCTCCCCCGCGGCTCCCTCTCGCCCCACGTGGTCGAACGGTGCTCGGAGATCTCCTGGTCGAGGTGGTACTCCTCCTCGACGACCACACGACGGGGCTCGGCGTCGACGAAGATCTCGCGTGCGACCGCGGGCTCGGGGCCCGTACGACCCTTCGCGGCCGGCCGTTTCCGCAGCATGCTGCGCCCCCCGACCTGTGGACCGGACCCCGAATCCGGAACTCTCTGTCATCGTCGGGAGCTTTCCCGGAGCCGTCAACGCCGCCATCGGGATGAACGGTCGCCTGGGAACGACAAGCGGTACTACGGAATGACGTTCCGTGGCGCCCCGGCCCTCATCAGTTCTTCCTCGTCCTCCTGCGCGTCGACCTGGTCGTTCTCGGCCCAGCAGAACGACGCCAGCGACACGAGCACCAGCCACGCCAGGGCCACGAGCCCGATCGGCACGGGCGCGCGGGCGACCATCCCCGTGCCCGCGCCGACCAGTACCGACGAGATCAGGACGATCTCCCACCGCGCCCAGCCCCCGGCGACCGTCGCGGTGCCACCGGCCGCGAGCAGCCCGACCGCCAGACCGACGCCGAGACCCGGCGGGAGCAACGGCGTGGTGTCGACCAGCGCGACCAGCGCGAGGGCCACCGCCAGCGCGATCCCGAGGTAGCGGCATCGGCGATCACGTTCGCTCCACCCGACGGTGCGCTCGGCCGGACCCGTCGTCGCCGCGCGGTAGGCCGTGACGCACCAGACCAGGGCGAGCAGGGCGACGACCCCGCCCGCGGCCGGGCGGGTCGCGCCGGGGAAGGCGGGCACGGCGACCAGCGGGACGAGCACGGTCGCGACGCCGCCGAGCGTCATCCAGGTCGCCCGGGACAGCGCCCGTTCGCGGAACGACCCGTAGGCGTCCTGCCATGCCTCGGCCTCACCGGCGTCGGTGCCGCCGAGATCGAACAGGCCCCACCGCGCGTCCTGCCGCACCCGCACACGACGCACGAGACCGGCGACGACGGCCAGCGCCGCGACCGCGATCGCCGCGCTCGTCCAGAGGAACGGCCGGTCCTCCCCCGGCCCGCCGAGCCCACCCAGCAGGCCGGCGGTCGCGAACACGGCCGCGGCGAGGACCATCGCGCGGACCGCGTTGACGGCCAGTGGCGCGAGGACGACGAGCGGGCGCCCGACCGTGAGCGCCGTCCGGGCCGCGCCGCGGCCCCAGCGGCTCGGCACGGCACGCACGCCGTTCATCAGCGCCTGCCAGGTCAGGTCGGCGGCGCGGGTGGCGAGACCGGTCAGGTAGACGGGCCGCAGGTTGCGGAACCGCTCGGCGCCCTCGGTGACGGGCTGCCCGCCGCCGGGCCCGGCCGCCAGTTCGCGCTCGACGGAGTCGGCGACGGCCCGCCGCAGGCGGTCCAGCGCGCGGTCGGGGTCGCCGTGATCGAGCCGGTCGGGCTCCGGGGCCGAGACCAGCTCAGCGGTCACGGCGTCCAGCTGCGCCGACGTCGGCGGCGTGGCGGCCGCGGCGACTAGCACGTCCACCAGCGTGATCGCGGCGTCGCGGCGTCCCCACCACCAGTCGTTGCGGCGCCACCGGGCCGCGAGGAAGCCGCTGAAGTTGGCCGCGCTGTTGCCGGCGAGCTTCGTCGACGCGGTGAGCAGCTCGGCCGCCGACGGTGCGACACGGTCGTCGGCGCGCGGCTCGTCACCGCGCAGCGTCTCCTCGATCCAGTCGCGGCGCGCGGCGGCCACGAGGAGGGGGAAACGGGACGGGTCGGGGACCGCGGCGTTGCCGCCGACGACGTGGACGTCGACGAGCGCGCTGGTGGCGGGGACGGCGTCGGCGGCGGTGAACGCGGAGACGATCGTCGGGAGGTCGGTGCCCTCCCCGTCCACCGCGAGGACCGCGTAGCCGTGCAGGCGCCCGGCGACGAGGTCCGGGTCGTCGCGCAGGTCCGGGGTGAGGTCGGCGAGCTCCTGGCGGCGTCGCTCCAACGACTCCCAGAGCAGGGCCGTCGCGCGCGGGTCGACGGCGTCGCCCGACGCGACGTAGCGCCCGACCTCGACGAGCACGTCCTCCTCGTTCATCACCCCGTTCTGGACGATCGTGGCGGCCGCGGTCGCCCGGTCGCTCGGAGCGCCGCCGAGCGTCGCGACCGCGGCGCGCAGGCGCGTCGCGGCGAGGTCGGCGGCCGGGGTGCCGTCGGGGAACGACCAGTAGCACGCGAGGAACCCGCGCTCCTGGCGCTGCCGGAACACGCGGCACAGCAGCCGCACGCGGTAGAGGTGGCGCTTGATCGCGGCGAGGCGGTCGCCGTCCTTCGGGCGCGCGCGGTCCTGCAGCCGTCGGGTCCAGTCGATCAGCAGGGCGGTCGCGTCGGCGAGGGCGACGACGTCGTGGCTGCGGCTCGCCCGCGCCGTCCCGTCCGCGAACGCCGCGGCCACCCGCGTCTCGTCGACCTCGATGCCGAGCGCCGGCACGGCCAGCGCGTCGTAGGGCGACCGCAGCTGCGCCTGGGCGGGGGCCCGCAGGAGCTCGAGCGCCCAGCGCGCGTCGGCGCGGTCCCGGATGCGGGCGTACTCCTCGGGACCCGGCACCTCGAGCTGCGCACCCGAGGCCAGCACCGCGAAGCGGCCGTCGATCGCGCCCTCGCGCTCGTTGTGGGTGCGTATCGCGTCGAGCTCGTCGGACAGCTTCTCCCCGCGTCCCCGGATCGTCGTCACGCGGCGCACGACGGCGACCGCGCCGCCGAAGGCGTTCGGCGGGGTCGTCGGCGAGGCCGGGTCGGGGTCGAGGAAGAGCAGCGTGCGGTGGGTGGGCCCGCCCGCGGGCATCGCCTGGATCGCCCGCAACGCCCGGTCGACGGGGATGTTGTCGAGCACGCCGCCGTCCACGACGTGGTACGGCGGCACCTCACTCTCCCCCGCCCCGGCCGGGCGGTGCGCTCCGAACCACCGCGACATCTCCACCGGCGCGGAGTCGCCGCGGGAGCCGGTCGCAGCGAACGGCGGGCTCGTGCTCCGGACCTGCGCGGGCTCGAAGGCGTAGGGGAACGAGGAGGTCGTGCGGCCCGCGTAGGCGAAGGTCTCGAGCGTCCGGTCGGCGGGCTGCGGGTCGCGCAGCGCGGCGAGGTCGGGCAGGTCGGTCATGGGGTTCTCGGTCGCCGGCCCGAGCGCGGGGGCCGGGCGCCGGTCGAGGTGGATGTGCCCGCGGCCATCGCGGGCGTTCGCCTCCTCGGCGGCTCCGGCGTCGAGCACCGTCGCCGAGAGGTCGACACTGACGTTCGTCGCGACGAGCTCCGGGGCGTGCTCGCGGTGCGCGAGCGAGCGCAGGGCGCGGTGCAGCTCGGGCGCGAAGTACCCGTCGCCGGCCAGCAGGGACGACACCTCGCGGTCGAGGAACCGGTGCCCACGCAGGATCCGCCACAGCCCGCCGATGCCGACCCAGACGCGGTCGAGGTGGTCGATCGTCGTCCCGCGGGTGAGCGCCGTGGCGTAGAGGACGGAGTTGAGCCCGCCCGCGCTGGCACCGGCGAGGACGTCGACCTCGACGGCGCCGTAGCCGCAGAGCTCCAGCAGCTGCTGGTACGCGTGGCCGCGCTGGCGGGAGATCACGTCCTGGTCCTCGGGCCGGGCGCCCTCGGCGGGGCGCGGCGGCTCCGCACCCCGGCGGCGCAGCACGTCGATCTCCGCGACGGCGCCCCCGATCCACACCGCGAGGCTGACGCCGCCCCGCATCGCCAGGGCGAGACGCAGCGTCCGCCGCTGCTTCTCGGCGCCCGTACCCTCCATGAGAGGAAGGTAGGGCACGCAGCGCTGAAGTGAATCACTTCACATCGGTATTAGTTCCCGCATTCGGGTGACATACGAGACCGTCGAGGTGGCATGGGCGACGTCGCTGTGTAGCCACCGGGTCACGGGCCGGGCTTCCGCACCGACACGGCGGCGGCCCGCCCCCCACCGTCCCCGTTCATCGCCCGCCGAGCCACGCACGGTATCGCGCTCACTGAACAGTTCTGTCGTGCATCGAACGATTCTTGGCACCTTTCGGTCCATCAGGCACGAACACCATTCGGAGCACCCGATGACCTGCAGAGACCAGGTCTGGACAATTCCTTCGCGCCGTGGGTGACCAGTCCTCGAAAACTGCGCCGTTCGGCCTCGTCACACGTTGCTGCCCCTCACTAATATGGACGCAGACGAATCGCACACGAGGTAGCCGCTTCCTTCGCCGCGGCCGCCGCGGGGGCAGGGGGGGTTCGGGATGGCCTTCACCAGCGCAGGGCCGACCGAAGACGTCGGGCACGGGGTCGTCACACCGCACGGTCGGGGGTGACCCCGTGCCCGACATCGTTCTCGGGGAGGACCACACCGCCGTCGCCGACGCCCTCACGACCGTCCTCGCCGACGACGAGCGCCGGGTGGTCGCCGTGCGGAGCACCGTCGCGGGCGTCCGCCGCGTCGTCGTCGACGAGCAGCCTGGCCTGCTGCTGCTCGACCGGTGGTTCACCGACGGCGACGGGTTCGCGCTCCTGCCAGTGCTCGCCACCGCGGCGCCGGGCACGCGGATCCTCGTCATGACCGCGGATCCGGACCCCGACACCGCCATCCAGGCCCTCGCGCTCGGCGCCCACGGGTTCGTCCACCTGACCCGCGGCGCGTCCGCCCTGCTCGGCGCGGTCGACCGGGTCCTCGCCGGGGAGACGGTCGTCGAGCTGCCGCCGCGCTGGACCAGCGTGCCGCAGCCGCGCGGACGCCCCGCTCCCGCGATCCACCTGACCGCCCGGGAGCAGCAGTGCCTCGGGCTGCTCGCCCGCGGTGTCGGGACGGCGGCGATGGCCGAGGCGCTCGCGGTGAGCGTCACGACGGTCCGTACCCACGTGCAGGCGGTGATGACGAAGCTCGGGGTGCACACGCGGCGGGAGGCCGTGGCCTACGCGGTGCGCCACCACCTGGTGCCGGACACCGACGACCGCCTGGAGCGTGGGGCGGCGGGGCTGACGGAGCCGGCGTGAGCGCCCCGGGGCGGCCTTCGGTGGTCGCCTCACTGCCGCCCGACGCGCTCGCCGGCGCGACGCGCGTGGTCGCCGAGCACACCGACGTCATCGACTCCGTGACACCGTGCCTCTACCGGATCGGGCCACACGACGACGCCGTCGAGCTCCTGAGCGGGGCGCCGGCCGCGGCGGCGGCCCTCGCGACACTGCGTGCCGCGTCCCGGCCGGTGCTGCCGGGGGTCACCGACCGCTTCGGTGACGACCGCTCCGACGTGGTGCCGCGGATGCTGCACGACCGGGCGCGGACCGTCCGCCACGTCGGTGCGCTGGCCGACCTCGTGCGGCGCCAGGGCTACGACGGCCTCGAGATCGAGTTTGTGACGCTGCGGCGGGACGACCGCGCGGCCTTCACGGCGTACGCCGCGGAGCTCGCCGGCGCCCTGCACGACGCCGGGGCCCGGCTGGCGGTGACGATCGGGGCCCTCACCCACGACCGCGACGGCGACGAGCACGACGCCGCCCACGACCACGCCGCGCTCGGCGCGATCGTCGACGAGCTGCGGCTGCGCACCGTCGACTACCACTGGGCCACCTCGGCGCCCGGCCCGGTCGCGCCGGTGGACTGGGTCCGCGCCGTCCTCGCCTACGAGACGGCGCGCGTGCCGGCCCACAAGCTCGTCATGGGTGTCGCCACCACGGGGTACCGGTGGAGCGGAGCCGGCGGCGCCGCGATCGGCCACCGGGACGCCCTCGCGCTCGCCGACCGTCTCGCGGGCGGCGAGGTGCGCTGGGACCCGCTGAGCGCCGCGCCGTGGTTCGGCCGCCGCGAAGCCGGCGGCACGGCGCACGAGGTGTGGTTCGAGGACGCCCACAGCCTGGCCGCCAAGCGGCGCGTGGCGGCCGAGGCCGGGGTGCAGGGGTTGCTGCTGTGGCTCACCGCGCCACCCGATCCGCGGGTCTGGGGTGAGCTGGCCGGGCCCTGACCCGGGCTCAGACGGGCCCAGACGGACTCGGCGCGTCGACCTGGTTCACCGCCGCACGAGACGGCGGGCTTTCAGTGCCGCGCGCTGCGCCAGCGACGGCCGTCCGACCGCGACCCGGTGCTCGCCGCGCGCGTGCGCGTCGAGGGCGGCCCGCGCGACCTCGTCGGGCGTGCGCCACCAGCTGTCCGGGATGCCGGAGACGTCCTCGCCCAGGTGGTCGTGGAAGGCGGTGCGGGTGTAGCCCGGCGCCACGGTGGTGACCACGACCCCGGTGCCGTCGACCTCGGCCGCCAGCGAGCGGCCGAGCGCGTCGAGGAACGCCTTGCTCGCGGCGTAGGGCGCCAGGCCGGCCGTGCCGGCGGCCACCGGGCTGGAGATCGTGATGATGCCGCCGCCCCCGGCCATGCGCGGCAACGCGGCGCGGGACAGGCGCAGCGGGGCGAGGGCGTTGACGTGGACGGTCGCGTCCAGCGTCGCGGGGTCCTGCTCGACGAGCGGGGCGAAGACGCCGGTCGCGGCGTTGTTGACCAGGAGACGGACCGGGTCGGGCGTGGAGACGAGGAGGTCCTCGACGCTGGCCAGACCGTCGGGCGTCGCGAGGTCGGCGACGACGACCTCGGCGGGCGTCGGGAGCGAGGCCGCGAGTGCCTCCAGGGCGTCGCGGCGCCGGGCCACCAGGACGAGGGGGTGGCCCCGGGCGGCGAGCTCGCGCGCCAGCGCAGCCCCGATCCCCGACGACGCCCCGGTGACGAGGGCGCGGGGCGGGGAAGCGTCAGCGGCCACGGGCGAAGAGGACCTCGCTGATCGTGCGGAGCAGGACCTTGAAGTCGAGCCAGAGCGACCAGTTCTCGATGTAGTAGTTGTCGAACCGGGCGCGGTCGGAGATCGGGGTGTCGGCGCCGCGCAGGCCGCTGACCTGGGCGAGGCCGGTGAGCCCCGACGGGACGCGGTGGCGGTGGTCGTAGCGGGGGAGCTCCGACGAGAACTTCTCCACGAAGTGCGGGCGCTCCGGGCGGGGGCCGACGAGCGTCATGTCGCCGCGCAGGATGTTCCACAGCTGCGGGAGCTCGTCGAGGGACGTCCGGCGCAGCACGCGGCCGACCGGTCCCACGCGCTGGTCGCCGACTACTGACCACCGCGTGGCGGACTCCGATTCGTCGGCGGGGCGCATCGAGCGGAACTTGAGGCACTCGAACTCCCGGCCGTCCCGGCCGACGCGCGCCTGCCGGAAGATCACGCCAGGCCCGCCCTCGATCCGTACCGCCAGGGCGCACAGCGCCAGGACCGGCGCAAGGATCAGCAGGACGATCGCGCTCACCGTCACGTCGAAGACGCGCTTGAGGGCCCAGCTGACGCCGTCGAGCGGAGGCGTGCGGATCCGCATGATCGGCACCGAGCCGATGTGGTCGCCGGACCCGGTCTGGGTCACGAACGCGGGCAGCCGCGGCACGATCAGCAGGTCGCAGCCGGCGCACTCGGGGCTGCGCACGCGGTCGAGCAGCTCCACCTCGTCGAACTCGCCGCCCGCGACCAGCACCACGTCGATGCCGTTCTCGGCGACGAGCCGCTCGAGGTCGGCCAGCGCCCCGACGTGGGGGGCGAACGCCGACGCCGGGCAGTCCTGCCCGTCGTCCAGGAACCCGGCCACGGCGAGGCCGTAGCGGGGGTGGCGCTGGAGCAGCTCGATGAGATCCGCGCCGAGCGAGCCGCCACCGACCACGAGCGTGCGGTGGGCGACGACGCGGCGCTTCCGCGCCTCGAGGATGAACCTCGTGGTCGCAGCACGCCCCAGGACCACCAGCCCGAGGCCGGGCAGCACCACGAGGAGGAACTCCTCGACGCCCTCGCCGTCGTGGCGCAGCGCGAACACCGTGGCCACCAACGCGGCAGCGACGAGCAGCCGGCCGATGACCATGGGCAGCTCGTCGAGCACCGAGAGGTGAAGGCGCGCCCGGTAGCGCGCTCCGTTGGAGAGCAGGACCAGCGCGATCACGGTCATCGCCACCATCGCCCTCGTGTACTGCGGCACCCACAGCACTGGCGCGATCATGAGGACGGCGTCCACGGGAAGGACCAGCATCCATGCCTGCCAGCTGACCGCCGAGCGGAAGCCGAGCAGTGGTCGAGCCGGGGCGGGAAGAGCTGGTGTCGTGTAGCGCGCCGGAGCAGGGCGAAGGCGGGCGGCCGGCCGACGATCGATGCCCCGCACCGCACCCGCGGCCGGGTCGACGGCCTCCGAACGCGAGCCGGGAACATCCGCCACCGAACGCAACGCGTTGCCCCTCTCACTGAGATGTCGGGGCCGTACGGCGCAGGGGGGACGGACGCCGGACTTCACCCGATCGAGCGAACGGCAAGCTACATGCTGATCGAGTCGAGGGTGAAGCCCGTAGTCAGATCGGTGACACCACCGGGCGTCGGGCACTGTGATCACTCGATCGCAGTACGTGAGATCGCCTGCTCGTCACCCTGTGACGTGGCGCGAGGTGTGGCGATCGTCTCGGCGCGCGCGACGGGGATCGAGCAGGAACGTCGACACCCGATGGACACGCGAGTCGGGATTCGACGACGCCGACATGATCATGCGGTGCCGTAGCCAGGTCAGCGGCCAGCGGGCGAGGCCCTGCGCGACGTCCTTGCTCGCGATCACGTCAGCGTGCTGGCGGCGCAGGCGCCGGATGAACTCCCGCTGGAGGTACAGGTTGTGGCGCCGGGCGGAGCTGGTCACCGACCCGATGGCCAGGCGGAAGCTGGCGAGCGTCTCGGGTAGGCCGTAGAAGTCGCCGACGGTGGTGAGCCGGACCGCGAGGCCGACGTCGAGGGTGAACCCGTCCTCGGTCGGGAAGCCGCCGACCGCGTCGAATGCCCAACGCCGCATCAACATGTTGCCGGTACAACCGAGCGGGTTGCCGCCGTGCCGGACAACGCGACGCACGACGTCGCCCCGGTCGTGTCGTCCGACGAGGTCAGGCGTGCGCAGGACGCGGTCGCGCGCCACCACGCTGTCGTGATCGTCGATGAGGTGGTGCCGGCTCGAGACCACGACGACCTCGGGCTCGGCGTCCAGCACGGCGACCTGGCGGGCGAGGGCGTCGGGAGCGATGAGGTCGTCCGCCATGAGCACCTTCACGAGCGGCGCGCGGGTCGCGGCGACCGCGGCGTGAAAGTTGTCGATCATCGGGACTGTCTCGGCGTGGTGGACGACGCGCAGCCGCGGATCGTCGTAGGCGTCGACCACGGCACCCGAGCCGTCGGTGCTGGCGTTGTCGATCACCACGAGCTCGAAGTCGGTGAAGTTCTGCGCCAGGACGCTGTCGATGGTGCGACCGACGTACTCCGCCTTCTGGAAGAGCGGGACGCAGACGGACACGCGAGGACAGGCGTGGTCGCGCGGAACTTCTGTCGGGCGTTGGTCATCACTCTTGACACCGGCCGCTTGATCCACGCATCTATCGTGCCGAGAGTAGCGATTGGGGGTCAACGACTGCGCCGTAAGAGGTAACACCGTTCGCTCAGGGGGGTGATCGGAGAAACACGCCGTGCTGATCGACCGACCGGTCAGGACCGCTCTGGACGCTGGCGTCCTCGATGTGCTCGTTCTGGGCATGCACTACCCGCCGGAACACACCGGCAATGCTCCGTACACGGCAGGGATGGTCGCCGCGCTCGCTGATGCCGGACACCGGGTCCGCGTCGTCACCGGCTATCCGCATTACCCGCAATGGGCGGTCCACGACGGCTACACCGGCCTCCGCCGCCGGGAGATCGACTCCGGTGTGCCGGTCACCCGCGTCCGCCATCCTGTTCCACACGTCCCGAGCGCACTGCGTCGCATCGTCATGGACGCGGCGTTCACGGCGCACGCGACGGCAATCGGCCGCCAAGGTGCGCGACGACCCGATGTGGTGATCGCGGTCAGCCCCGTGCTCCTGACCGTCCTGGCCGGTCTGCGGTGGAAGCGTCCGGGGCGCACAGCGCTCGGCGTGGTCACCCAGGACCTCTACAGCCGCGCGATCACGGAGACCGGTATCGCTCCTGCGGGGGCCGGGCAGGCAGCTGCCAAGCTCGAGGGCTGGCTGCTCGCGCAAGCCGACGGGGTCGCCGTCGTGCACGAGAAGTTCGTCGATCGCGTCGCAGCGCTGGGCGTCGATCGCACCAGTGTCTCGGTGATCCCGAACTGGTCGCACGTCGGAGTGGGAGCGGGCGATCGCGCGACCACGCGACGGTCACTGGGATGGCGGGACGACGAGACCGTCGTGCTCCACGCCGGCAACATGGGCCTCAAGCAGGGACTCGACAACGTCGTCGACACCGCGCGGTTGGCCGATCACGAGGGGTCCGCCGCCCGCTTCGTCCTGTTGGGCGACGGCAATCAGAGGGCTGCCCTCCGCGAGCGCGCCGCCGGCGTCGAGCGCGTCCAGTTCCTCGATCCGTTGCCGGAGGACCGCTTTCCCGACGCCCTGGCCGCAGCCGACATCCTCCTCGTCAACGAGGCCACGACCGTCGCCGAGATGTCGGCGCCCAGTAAGCTCACCTCGTACTTCACGGCAGGACGTCCGGTCGTGGCGGCGACGTGGGAGCGGAGCGCCGCGGCTGCCGAGATCTGCCGTTCGGGTGGGGGACTGCGCGTGGACCCGGGTCGACCGCAGGATCTGCTCGACGCCGTGCGCGGGGTCGCCGGCGATCCCGCGCGCGCAGAGGCCTTGGCCGCCGCCGGTCGCGCCTACGCGCAGGAGCACCTCGGCGCCGCGGCCGCACATCGCGAGTACCAGCGCTGGGTGGAGGACCTCGCCGCCTCGCGCGCATCTCTTGGGGGGAGAAGCCATGTCTGACCCGCTCGCCGGCTGGGAGCCGGGCCGGGCCCTGCCGCGCGACGCCCGCGTGTTCGTCGCGGGCTCGTCGGGGCTCGTCGGCTCGGCGGTGGTGCGCCACCTGCGGGGCGTCGGGTTCACCGACGTCGTCGGGGCCCGCTCGGCGCAGGTCGACCTGCGCGACCTCGCTGCCACCGTCGGGTTCCTGGAGGACACGCGCCCGGCCGTGGTCGTCGACGCCGCGGCACGGGTCGGCGGGATCGCGGCCAACGCGGCCGAGCCCGTCGAGTTCCTGCACGACAACCTGCGCATCCAGGCCAACCTGCTCGACGCGTCCCACCGCGTCGGGGTGCCGCGGCTGCTGCTGCTCGGCTCGTCGTGCATCTACCCGAAGTTCGCCGAGCAGCCGATCCGCGAGGACTCCCTGCTCACCGGCGCGCTCGAGCCCACCAACGACGCGTACGCGATCGCGAAGATCGCCGGGATCATGGGCGTGCAGTCCTACCGCCGCGAGTACGGGCGGTCGTGGATCTCGGCGATGCCGACCAACCTCTACGGGCCGGGCGACAACTTCGACCTCGAGAAGTCGCACGTGCTGCCGGCGCTGATGCGCAAGTTCCACGAGGCCCGCGTCTCCGGTGCCGCGGCCGTGACGGTGTGGGGCACCGGGACTCCGCGCCGCGAGTTCCTGCACGTCGACGACCTCGCCTCGGCGTGCCTGCACCTGCTCGAGACCTACGACGACCCCGCGCCGATCAACGTCGGCGTCGGCGAGGACGTCCCGATCGCCGACCTCGCCGTTCTCGTCGCCCACACGGTTGGCTTCCAGGGCGACATCGTCTACGACACCTCCCGCCCCGACGGCACGCCGCGCAAGCTGCTCGACGTCTCGCGCCTGCAGGCGCTGGGCTGGAAGCCGACGATCGGGCTCGCCGAGGGGCTGGCCTCGACCTACCGGTGGTTCCTCGAGCAGCAGGGAGCGCATGAGTGAAGCGGGCGTTGATCACGGGGATCACGGGGCAGGACGGGTCGTATCTGACCGAGCTGCTGCTGTCCAAGGGCTATGAGGTGCACGGGATCATCCGGCGCAGCTCGACGTTCAACACTCACCGGATCGATCACCTCTACCAGGACCCGCACGAGCGTGATCAGCGTCTGGTGCTGCACTACGGCGACCTGACCGACTCCAGCCGGCTGGTGACGTTGATCGAGAAGGTGCGCCCGGACGAGGTGTACCACCTGGCCGCCCAGTCGCACGTGCGCGTGAGCTTCGACGAGCCGGAGTACACCGGCAACACCACCGGCGTCGGCACCGCGCGGCTGCTCGAGGCGATCCGGATGGTCGGGGTCAACACGAGGTATTACCAGGCGTCGAGCTCGGAGATGTTCGGGGCGACCCCGCCCCCGCAGAACGAGGACACCCCGTTCTATCCCCGCTCCCCCTACGGGGCGGCGAAGGTCTACGGGTACTGGATGGCCCGCAACTACCGCGAGGCCCACCAGTTGTTCGCGGTCAACGGGATCCTGTTCAACCACGAGTCCCCCCGCCGCGGCGAGACGTTCGTGACCCGCAAGATCGCCCGCGCCGCCGCCCGCATCTCCGCGGGCCTCGAGCAGCACGTGTATCTCGGCAACCTGGACGCGGTGCGGGACTGGGGGTACGCCCAGGAGTACGTCGAGGGCATGTGGCGGATGCTGCAGGCCCCCGAGCCGGCCGACTACGTCCTCGCGACCGGGACCGCGACCACCGTCCGGGAGTTCACCCAGTACTGCTTCGACCGCGTGGGCCTCGACTGGGAGAAGCATGTCCGGTTCGACGAGACCTACCTGCGACCCACCGAGGTCGACGCCCTGATCGGCGACCCCTCGAAGGCCCAACGGGACCTGGGGTGGAAGGCCGAGACCATGCCCGAACAACTCGCCCACCTCATGGTCGACGCCGACCTGGCCGCTCTCCAGCCGTGACGCTCGTGCTCGCCGTCGGGTCCCGCCTCGCGCGGGTACCGGTCGTGGCGAGCCTCGCCCTGCTCGTCGTCCTGCGGCTCGTCGCCGGGCTCGTGCTCGACCACGGGGACGTCGACCTCTACGAGTTCGGCGTCATCGCCCGGAACTGGGTGGACGGCGACGGGTACAGCTACCTCTCGGCGACCCCGACCGGGGTGGTCGAGGGGTACGTCCCGGGCGCGAGCTACCTGCCCGGCGCGTTCATGCCGCCCGGCTACGTCGTGGTCGTGGCCGGGGCGACGCTGCTCGCCCGGGCCCTCGCCCTCGGGCCCGAGGGCGTCGTGTGGATCGTCCGGCTCGCCAACATCGCCCTGGCCGCCGTGGGCCTGGCCGGCCTGGTCGTCCTGGTCCGAACCCTCGCGACCGCCGCCGCCGCGCGCGTCGCCGCCCTGGCGTTCGCCGTTCTGCCGACGCTCGTCTACGTGACCACCCAGGTCTCGGCGGCCAACCTCTACCTCCCGCTCGAGATCTGGCTGCTCGCCGGGCTGGCCGTGCTCGCGGGCGCGGCGACCCGGCGGCGTCTGCTCGCGGTGGCCGTCGGGCTCGGCCTGCTGTGCCTGATGCGCTCCGAAGCGGTGGTGCTCATCCCCCTCGTCGCGGTCTGGGCCGCGGTGTTCGCGCGGCCGCTGGTCGCCGACCGGCGCTCGCGCCTCGCCGTGGCGGCCGTCGTCGTCATCGTCGCGGCGGTCCTGCCGGTCGCCTGGGCGGTGCGGAACTCGGCCGTCCTGGGCACGCCGGTCGTCACCAGCGCGACCACCGGCGGGTTCAACCTCTGGATCGGCAACCACGACGGCGCCTCCGGATCGCAGAAGGACGCCGACCCGCCGCCGGAGCTCGAGGAGCGCCTGGCCGCCGTGCCGGTGACGCGCGACTACGAGGTCGAGCGCGACGCCGTCTTCCGCGAGGCGGCGCTCCAGCACATCACCGCCGACCCGGTCGGCACGGTGCTGCTCGACGCCCGCAAGCTCCTCGCCCAGGTCACCGTCGACCTCGCCGACCCGCGCAGCACCAACCCGGTCTACCTCGGGAGCTACCTGGTCGTCCTCGTGCTCGGGGTGTGGGGCTGGGTGCGGTGGTGGCGCTCGCCGGGGCCGGACCGCCGGGCGCACACCTGGCTGATCGCGGGCTACGTCGTCACGAGCCTCGCCGTGCCGACCGTGTTCTTCGCGCTCGCCCGCTACCGCCTGCCGCTGGAGATCGTCCTCGTCGTCGGCACGGCGCTGCTCCTCGCGGGCCGCGCCGCCACCGACACCGACACCGAGACGCCCCGCCCCGTCGAGAGCGCGGCCCCGTGACCGGCGGCCTCTCACGACGCACCCTCCTCGCCGGCGCCGGGGCGCTGGCCACCACCGGCGCCCTCGCCGCGGTCGGCGCGACCGCGGCCTGCGCGACCGCGGCCCCGCGCCCCCCGGTCGTCGCGCCGCCGATGCCGAGCGGCAGCGCGCTGCGCCGCGGGCCCGTCGTGGACGTCCGCGACCACGGCGCCCGGGGCGACGGCACCACCGACGACACCGTCGCCGTGCGCGACGCGCTCAACGACGCGAACGGCCAGCGGGGCACGCTGTACTTCCCCGCCGGCGTCTACCGCTACCGCGTCGCGGAGGCGCTGGCCCCGGCCGCCGGGGTCGTGGTCGCCGGGGAACCCGGACGGTCGACGCTGCGGCTGGAGGCCCCGAGCGCCGACGCGTTCGTCGTGTTCTGCGCGCCGGTCGCGGCCGGCGTCACCCTCGACGGGCTCGTGCTCGAGCGCGCCGCCGACTTCCCGTGCGTGTTCGTCGCCCTCGGGCTCACCGACGACCTGACCCTGTCGCGGATGGCGTTCATCGGGCACCAGGACCGGTGGCCCGCCCACGCCTGCCACGGTGTGCAGCTCGGCGCGCGGGACGGGGCGACGTCACGGGGACTGCGGTGGACCGACTCCGTGGTCATGTCGATGAACTACGGCCTCCTCCAGACCAACGCCTCCACCGGGCGGACCGACGACGTCGCCGTCACCCGGTGCCGGTTCGTCGGCAACGCCGAGACCGACCTGGAGTTCAACAGCCCGAAGGGCGCCACGTCGGGTGTGCTGGTGGAGGGCTGCGAGTTCCGCGACCCGCTCGCGCGGGGCTTCGCGCTCGGCGTCGCGACGGGCCGCGACGTGACGATCCGGGGCAACACGATGTCCGGCTACGCCCTCGAGGCCGTGCACGTCGAGGACTACAGCGACGGCGTGACCATCGTCGGGAACCGCGTCGCGTCCGCGGGCCTCGAGGGCAACTCGCACATCCAGCTGATCGGCGGCGCCCGCCGGATCACCGTCGAGCGCAACACGTTCCTCGCCGGGTCCAACACCAGCGAGATCGTCGTCGTCAACGCCCTGGCCGGCGGCACCGCGCCCACGCCCGGCGGCCGGCCGACGGGACCGCCGGCCGACGTCGTCGTCGCCGACAACGACTTCGAGCTCGCCGAGACCGTCCGCGCCGCCTCGTTCGAGGGTGTGACCGGCGGCGCGTTCCGCGGCAACCGCCTGCGCGGTCCGGCGCTCGACGACGACCCCGGCGCCGCGGTCGGCGTCACCGGCAGCACCGGGATCGACGTCAGCGCCAACACCGCCAACGGCCGGCCGTTCTAGAGGGGAAGGGTCATGCGCATCGCGAGCGTGCTGCTCACGCCCCAGGTCGGGGGCGCGGAGACGCTCGAGGCCGCCCTCGTCGCCCGGTGGCGCGCCGAGGGCCACGACGTCACCACGCTCTACCTGGACCCGCCCGGGGCGTCGACCGGACAGCCGCAGCGGGTCGCGCGACTGCGCCGGGGTGTCACGGAGCTCGCCCCGGACGTCGTCCACGCCCACACCGCACTCCCCGCGCTCTACGCCCGCCTGGCCTCGCGCGGGACCTGGCCCGTCGTCACCGTCCTGCACAGCGCGGGCGAGAACTTCGCGATCCGCTCGCTGCGGTGGGCCGAGCGCGCGGTGCAGCGCTGGACCGACCACGTCGTCGCCATCAATCCCGGGCAGGTCGAGGAGTACCGGCGCCTGTTCGGCAGCCGGACCCCGGTGACGCTCGTGCCCAACGGCGTGCGCGACGACCTCGTGCCCCGCACGAGCCCGGCCGAGAAGGTCCGCGTCGCCGGCGCGCTCAACCGCCTCGTGCCCCAGAAGCGCGTCGACGTCCTGCTCGCCGGGTGGACGCGGGCGGCGCTGCCCGACGCCGAGCTGCGGGTCGCCGGGGTGGCCCCGGACGACGCGACGCGGGCGCAGGTGCAGCGGTGGGCCGACGACGCCCCGGCCGCGCGGCTGGTGGGCGGCGTGTCCGACGTGCCCGGGTTCCTGGCCGATACCGACCTGCTCGTGCACGCCGCGGACTTCGAAGGCCACCCGCTGGCCCCGCTCGAGGCCGCGGTGGCCGGCATCCCGGTGGTCGTCAGCGACCGCGTCGCGGCCACCGTCCCGGAGCTCGCGGTGACGGCCTTCCGGGCGGGGGACGCCGACGACCTCGCCGCGACCCTGCGCGCCGTCGCCGAGGACTACCCGCGCCTCGCCCGCCGCGCGGTCGAGGCCGCGCCGGCCCTGCAGCGCCGGCTGTCGCTGGCGGCGTGCGCGGACGGGCACATGAGGGTGTTGCAGAGCGCTCGGGACCGGACCCGCCGGCCCGCGGGCCGCTAGGGTGTGATCACCGTGCCCGAGCCGCGGACCAGGGACGACGGCGTGCCGTCAGGGGGGAGCGCGCCGCGATGACGCTCCCCGTCGCGGGCTCCCGCACGACCGGGGTCCACATCCCGGCGGGCCTCCCGCCCGGCCTCGTCCTGCTCGCCGTCCCGTTCCTGCGGCCCAACCTCCTCGGCGAGCAGTGGGCCGTCGTCGGCGCCGGGCTCGTCGGGCTCGCGGCCGTGCTCGCGCTCGTTCGCCGCGGCGAGCCCGAGGCCCAGGCGGACCTGACGTCCACCCGCCGGGCGTGGACGCTCGTCACCTTCCTGGGTCTCGCCTACGTGTGGCTGCTCCTGCGCGCGGCCGGTGAGGGGTCCGGCCCGAACCTGCAGTCGGTGATGCAGGACGTGATCCTCACCGTCGGGTCGGTCGCGGGCGTCGCGACGGTGTGCCGCGAACGCCGCGCCGCCCGCTGGGTGGCGATCGGGTTCGTCGTGATCGTCGGGGTGATGTGCGCGTCGTGGGTCGTCACCGCGCTCCTGTGGGCCGTGCTCGGGGTCGGCGGCGGGCAGATCGGCCAGGTCCCGGTCGGCGACCTCGCCCAGCCGCTGTACTTCCCGTTCACCGTCACCTACTCCGAGCAGACCGTCTTCGGGGTGGCCTTCCCCCGCTTCACCGGGGTCGGCCGCGAGTCCGGCTGGATGGCGATGTACTGCGCCGTCGCGTACTTCGTCGCGCGCCAGGTCGGCCTGCGCCGCGCCGGCGTCGGGCTGGTCCTGCTCCTCGGGCTCATCGGGTGCATCTCGACGTCCGGGTTCGGCGTCTTCGTCGTCGTGTGGGCCTACGACCAGTTCATCCGCCCGCGCGCGGCCGGGATCGGGCTGACGGGCTACCTCCGCCAGCTGTTCGGGGTGGTCGCCCTGGGGCTGGCGGCCTGGGTGGCCGTGACCGCCCCGGTGCTCGGCCTCGCGGCGAAGAGGACCCAGAACGTGATGTCGCTCGACGAGCGCAACCGCGCCACGCAGGCGGGGTGGGACGCGCTGTTCACCGACCCGTGGGGCGGCGCGTCCTCGGTCGCGCAGGGCGGGGTCAACCTCGTCTCCGACATCGCGGTGAACGGGCTGCCGTTCGTCGTCCTGATCCTCGCCGCGCTCGTCGTACCCGTGGCGCTCGGCGGCGGGCGCGGGCGCAGCACCGCCGCGGCCCTCGTGGTCGTCCTGACGCTCCTGCTCGCCCAGCCGGCGGGCGCCTCGGCCTGGGCGTTCGCCCTGATCGTCGTCGCGCTGACCCTCGACGACGCCGCGCCCGACCCCGACGCGCCCGAGGACGACCGCGTGGCGCCACCGACCCGGGCGGTGAGCGCATGACCATCCGCGACCACGTCGCGCTCCTGCGCGCCGTCGCGTGGCTCGTGCTGGCCGGCGCCGCGGTGGGCGTCGCGATCGCCGTCGTCGTCACGGTGCTGACGCCCCCGGTCTACGACTCGTCCGCGTCGTTCTACGTGTCGGCCCGCCCGGGCGCCGAGGCGTCCGACTCCTGGAGCGGGACCCGGCTGGCCGAGGAGAAGGTCGCCTCCTACAGCCAGCTGCTCACCGGGCCGCGCGTGGCCGCCGACGCCTCCCGGGAGCTCGGGGGCACGCCGTCGCCCGACGCGATCCAGGACGTGATCACGGTCGAGCCGGTCAAGGACACGGTGGTGCTGTCGATGCGGGTGACCGCCGGGTCGGCGGACGACGCGGTCCGTCTCGCGACCGCCGTCGCCGGCTCCTTCCTGCGCCTCGTCGGCACCCTCGACACTCCGCCGGGGCTCAGTTCCCCGGTGGTGACGGAGATGGTCCTGCCGCCGACGGTCCCCACCGAGCCGGTGAGCCCGAAGCTGAAGCTCAACGTCCCGGTCGGAGCCCTGCTCGGCGCGGTGCTCGGCTACGGCGTGGGCATCCTGCGGCGCTCGCGCGACACCTCGGTCGCCGCGCCCGCCGAGCTGGAGCCCCTCGTCGACGGTCCGGTGCTGGGCGTCGTCCCGACCGACGCGACGACGGCGACGCGCCCGGTCGTCCTGCCTTCCCACGGCACCGCCACCACCCGAGTCGAGGCGTACCGGCACCTCCGGAGCGCCGTGGACGACCGCCGCCGGGTGCTGGTGCTGACCGGCGCGAGCGCGGGCGCCGGGACGACGACGCTGACGCTGAACCTCGCGATCTCCCTCGCGGCCGCGGGCCGGCGGGTGCTCTACGTCGACGGCGACCTCCGGTCCGCGGGCGGGTCCGCGCTGCTCATCGGCACGCTCGGCCTCGAGCCCGGCCCCGGCCTGGCCACCGTCGTCGCCGGCGACGCCGAGCTCCGCGACGCGATCCGGCACTGGGAGCCCGGCGGGATCGACGTCCTCACGGCGGGGCACCTGCCGGCTCGCCCCAGCGAGCTCCTCGCCTCGCGGGCCGCCCCGCCGGTGCTCGGACGACTGCGCCGCCGCTACGACCACGTCCTCGTCGACACCCCGCCGATCCCGGCCGCCGTCGACGCCGCGAGCCTGGCCGCGCACGCCGACGGCGTGGTGCTCCTCGCCCGCGCCGGTGTGACGACCCGTCCCGAGCTCGCGCAGGTCCGCACGATCCTGCGGGCGGGCGGGATCCCGCTCGTGGGCGCCGTGCTCACCCGGACCGCGTCAGCGCGGCGCGGCACCGCCGTCGGGCGACGGGAGCCCGCGGTCCTCTGACGCCCCGGCGGTCGCCGCGGCGGCGCGGACCCGTCGCGCCGCGATCGCGAGGTGTACCAGGATCGAGATCTGGCTGAGCACGAAGCCCACCGCGGCCCACACGGCGCCGCCGAGGATCGCGAGGACCCAGGTCGACACCAGCCCGAGGCCGAGCCCGATCGTGATCGCGACGGCCGTGGTGCTCTGCCGGCCGCGGTTCTGCAGCATGATCGCGAGCGGCTGGTTGAGCGTCGAGAACACCGAGCCGATCGCCAGCACCGCCAGCACCGCGCCCGAGGCCGCGTACTCCGGCCCGAGGACGAGCGGGATCAGGGGCGGTCCGAGGACGGCAGCGGCGAGCGGGGCGAGTGTGAACAGCAGGGCGATCCGGAAGACCCGGCGCTCCTCGCCGCGCAGGGCCGTCTCGTCGTCGCGGGCGCGGGCGAGCCACGGCGCACCGACGAGCCCGAGGGACGTCGCGAAGAACCCCAGCGGGCCGAGCAACCGGCCGGCCGCGGCGTAGAGACCGGCGCCGGCGGGCCCGGCGCCGAGCGCGACGAGCGGGGTGTCGAGCTGCTGGGCCGACGCCGCGAGCGAGGCCAGGCCGTAGGAGAAGCCCTCCCGGTAGAGCCCCCAGACCTCGCGCTGACCCGGCGTGGGCGCCCGCGAGGTACCCAGGAAGTACTTGTCGAGCCCGGCCTCGATCGCGAAGGCCAGGACGAGGCCGATCGGGAGGGCCAGGTCGGGGACGCCGGTGAGGACGAGGAGCACGACCGCGACCAGACCGAGCGCGCGGCCGGTGACCTGCGCCGTCGCCGCCACCGTGAAGCGTTCCTGGGCGCGGAGCAGGCCGTTGCGGCTCTGCGCCTCCCACATAGCGAGGCCGAGGAACCCGAGCACGATCCCGGAGGCCGTCGTCGGTGCGATGACGACGGACGCGGCCATCGTGGGGACGACGAGCACCCAGGCCAGGCGTCGCTTGGCCCGGACGACCCCGCGGGCCCGGTCGGTGTCGACGGCCCCGGCCGCGACCTCGCGGGTGAGCAGCGCGATGAGGCCCGCGTCGAACACCGTCGCGGCGATCGTGCCGATGGCCACGCACGTCGCGATCAGGCCCAGCGTCGCCGGGGAGATCGCGCGGGCACCGACGACGTACATCAGGCCGACGATCACCTGGCCGGCGGCGAGTGCCCCCGCGACGCCGGCGAGGCGGCCGATCAGCAGCCCGATCGCGCGGCGCGCTCCCCCGGGCGCGGGCTCCTCCCCCGCCCCGGGCTCGGTCCCGGACTCCATCGGTCGGTCGCTAGATCCCGTGGCCGTTGGTGGAGCTCGCCGACGTGCCGTTCGGCAGGCCCTGGCCGTCGTCGCCGGTGCCGTTCCCGTTCCCGCTGGTGGCACCGTTGCCGGTGGTCGCGCCGTTGGTGGTGGCGCCGTTGGTGGTCGTCCGGCGCGGGCGGACCCGGGCGGTCGGCGTCTCGGCCGGGGCGGCCGACTCCCCCGTGCCCGTGCCGCGCGAGGACGTGCCGGTGCGGGAGCCGGTGGTCCGCTTGGCCTTCCGCGGGGCCGGTTCCCCAGTGGTCGGCTCGGTGGCGGGCTCGGTGCCGGTCCCGGCGGGGCTCTCGGCCAGGGCCTCGGTCGGGTTCTCGGTGGTCGCCGGCGTCTTCCGGGGCGTCTTGCGCGTCGTGGACTTCCGGGTGGTCGGGGCCTCGGCCGACGTCGCCGGAGACTCGGGCTCGGACTCGGACTCGGCGGTCTTCGGCGTCCTCGTCCGCGGTGTCCTCGTCCGCGTCGTCGCCATCCGCGGGGCCGACTCCTGTCCGATCGGAGCGTCGGTGGCCTGCGCGGTGTCAGTCGGGGCGGCGTCCGCCGCCGGAGCGGTCGCCGGCGGTTCCGGGGCCACCGGTGATGACGCCGCCGGGAGCTCGGCCGGGCGTGCGGACGGTCCCGGCGGCAGGGCGAGCACGGGGCGGGCGGTGGTCGCCGCCTCGCGGACGCCCGCCGCCCACGTGATCACCGCGCCGAGGACGGTCGCCCCACCGAGGGCGAGCGCGGAGGCGGCGACGTCGATGTCGGTGGCGCGGGCGCGGCCGCGGCGGCAGACGAGGACGACCCCGTCCGTGTGGCGCGCGACGTCGGCCGCGTCGGCGGCATCGGTCACGGGTGGCGTGTCGACGAGGACGTGGTCGTAGCGCGCCCTCAGGGCGGCGAGAAGGGTGCCGAGACGGGCGCCGACGAGCGGCTCCCCCGGCCCCTCGCCCGCCTCACCGGCCGTGATCACGTCGATGCGGCCGCGGGCGAAGCGCTGCACCGCCGCGTCGAGGTCCCGGCCCCGCTCGAGGACGTCGCGCAGACCGATCCCGCCGCGGAGCCCGAGCGTCGCGGCGAGGCGCGGCCGGCGCAGGTCGGCCTCGAGGAGGACGACGGAGTCGCCGGTCGCGGCGAGCGCGATCGCGAGGTCGACGGCCGCGGTCGACGTGCCCTGCCCGGGCCCGGCGCCCGTGAGCACCACGGCGCGACGTCCGCCGCCGCTCGAGAGCAGCGCGGTCCGGATCCGGCGGTACGCCTCCGCCCGGGACCGCAGCAGGCGAGCCTGGCGGCCGTCGGCACCGAGCGCGGGCTCGGCGAGCAGCGCCGGGTGCTCGGGCGGCCGTCGCAGCGCCGGCACCGCCCCCAGCAACGGGGCGTCCAACCGCTGGGCCAGGGCCTCGGGCGTGTCGACGGTGTCCCGCAGCGACCGGCGGATCAGGGCCGTGCCGACCCCGAGGACGAGGCCGAGCACGAGGGCGCCGCCGAAGATGATCGTCGTCGGCGGGCCGCTCGGCTCGGTGGGCTCGGTGGGCGGGAGGATCACCTCGGCGGTGGCGATGGGCTGGTTCACGACCCCGCCCGTGGACTCGATGGAGCCGACGAGGCGGGTGAACGCTGTCGAGACCGCGCCCGCCACGAGCCGGGCCTGGTCCGGGGACCGCTCGGTGACGTCGAGGGTCAGGACCACCGTCTCCTCGACGTAGGAGGCGGTCACGGCCCCTTGGATCTCCTCGGCGGACGGCGCGCCGCCCAGGAGCAGCGACGCGTCCCGGGCGACACGGGGACCCTTGAGGACCTCGCTGTAGGACTTCACGCGCTCCGTCGCCAGCTGCTGGCCCGAGTAGGCGTCGGTCGGCGACGGCTCGGCCTGCGAGGAGGCCACGTAGAACACCGCCGAGGACGTGTACGTCCGGGGCAGGAACAGGTCGAGCAGCAGGGCACCGAGCAGGCAGACCAGGAGGATCCCGGCGATGATCCAGCGGTCTTCCCGGAGGACCGTCCAGTACTGGCGCGGGCTCACGGCGAGGTTCCTCCGGGTGGGTGCGGGACGGTTGGGGTAGAGACGGGTCCGGCGATCGTGGATGACGCCGGTCGGACGAGTGCGGTGCTCACAGCGCGCGCGATCATTCCGCGTGGACGGGTCGGCCGACCAGACCGTCGACGAAATCGGTCACGCCGAGCGACGCCGCGGCCGAGCACGCCGCCCTGACGTAGCGCTCCCGGTCGGCCAGCACGCGACCCACGGCGACGGCGACCGCGTCCGGGTCGTCGACGCGAGCGGCCACGCCGCAGCCCGTCGCCTCCAGCACCGTCGCGATCCACCCGCGATCCGGCCCGACGACGGGCACGCCCCGCGCACACGCCTCGGCCACGATGCCGCTGGGCGCGTCATTGTCGTGGAGCACCGCGACGGCGTCCATCGACCGCAGCGTGGCGTCGAACTCGGTGTCGTCGAGCAGGCGGTCGTCGACCGCGAGGCGTCCTCCGGCGCGCAACGACGCGGCGTCGGGGTCGGTGGCGAGGAAGTCCCGCACGTCGGGCTCGCACCGCCCGGCCAGCACCACCGTGACATCGGGACGGCGCACCGCCGCCCGCACGAGCACGGGCACGTTCTTGCGGGCGCTGATCACGCCGACGACGCCGATCCGCGAGCTCGATCCGGTGCGCGTGTCGACGGACCGGACGTCGGGCCGCGTGACCGGGTCGCGCACCGGCCGCACCCCGGGGAAGCCCCGGCGCGCGGTGACGACGCCGAACGCGTCGGTGAGGAACCTGACCCGCACGGCGGGCAGCCGGCGCAGGACGGCGACCAGCACCGGCTTGAGCGCCATGCCGAGCGTCGCCCTCTCCGGCCCGCCGGGCAGCGCGGTGCGCATCAACAGGAGCGTCACCCGGGGACGGCGCGGGCGGGACCGGCCCAGGGCGCCGCGCAGCAGGACCCGGAGCACCGGGAGCACGGCCTTGTCCGCCTCGGGGATCACGAGATGGCCGGCGCCACGGGCGGTCGCGACGTCGAACGCCTCGGGCACGGCGGTGGTGTGGTCGCCGGCCGCGAGGACGACGAGGTCGAGATCGAGGTCGCCGAGGTGCTCGCTGAACTCCGCCGAATCGGCCACCGCGGGCGGAACGAGGAGCAATCGCTCGGTCGGCGGCAGGTGCTCGAGCAGCAGGCGCACGTAGTTGAGTCGGTGACCGAACGGATTGATCTCGACCACCGCCGTCGCACGGGAGTGATGCACGCTGCTCCATCCTGTCGACCCGACTCACCCAGAGCTACGTTACGCAGGCAGCTTGAGGATGAGGCGAGGTGGCGATGGAGATCGCGTGGTTGACGGACGCGCAAGCTCCGTACCGCGAGCCGCTCTTCTGCGAGCTGGCGCGGCGCAGCGATCTGACCGTCCAGTTCCTCTACGCCGAGGAACCCGAGCGCCACTTCCGCTACCGGCCGCACCCGGGCTATGCCTCCGAGCTCGTGCCGTGCTGGCAGCTCCCCCGCACGGGTCCGCTGGCGAGCCTCGACTCGTACCAGGCGATCCTGCGGCCCGGCGCCACGCGACAGATCCTCGACGCCGACGTGCTCGTGATCCCCACCTGGGCGCAGCTCGCGAGCGCGTGGACGATGCTGCGCGCGGTCCGTCGCGGCATCCCGTACCTGATCTTCTCGGAGAGCACGCTCACCAGCCGCCGCTTCTCCCGCGGCCCCGTCGACCGGCTGCGCCGGTGGCTCTTCACCCACGCCGGAGCGGTGGTCGTCCCCGGGCCCGCCGCGCGCGACGCGGCGATCGCCTCGGGCGTCGCCCCCGAGCGGATCGTCGAGTCGGTCAACAGCATCGACCTCGGGCTCTTCGGCGACCGCACCCGCGAGCTGCGCGCCGACGCCCTCGGCGCCGGCACCGGCCCGGACGCCGAGGGCCACCGTTACGTCTACGTCGGCCAGCTGATCGCGCGGAAGAACGTCGGCGCGCTGATCGACGCGTTCGCCCGCCTCGACGGACGCCCGGAGCTGGACGTCGTCGGCGACGGCGTGGAGCTCCCGGCGCTGCGGCAGCGTGCGCGCGACCTCGGCGTCGCCGACCGCGTGCAGTTCCGCGGGTTCCTCGACGAGGACGGCGTGGTCGAGGTGCTCGCCACCACGCAGACCCTCGTCCTGCCCTCGCTCGAGGAGGTCTACGGCTTCACGCCGCTCGAGGCACGCGTCGCCGGGCTGCACGTGGTGGTGTCCGACAAGGCCGGCATCGCCGAGAACCTCCGCGACGTCGACGGCGCGTGGGTCGTGGCACCTGACGTCGACGGGCTGGAGCGCGGCCTCGAGGGCTCACGCCGGGCCTGGACGGGGTGGGCGGACGACGTGCCCACCGACTCGGCCTCCCCCGAGCGCTCCGCGGACGACGTCCTCGCCGCGGCGAAGATCGCCCTGGGCGGCGCGACGCGGGCCTGAGCGACGGTCGTCAGCCCCCGGCGCCGACGGCGCCGTTCTCGAGCAGCTCGAAGTCGACCCGCTGGCGGCCCATCCGGAACTTCTGGGTCCGGCGCAGGTACGGGAAGAAGTTCGCCTTCTCGCAGCCGCGGAGGGACGCGGGGTTGTCGGTGCCGACGAAGGTGATCACGTACCGAGCGCCGAGGGGGCCGGCCTTCTCCGCGATCCGCGACATCGCGGCGCTCATCACGCCCTTGCCGCGCCACGCCACCGGGGTGAACGCGCCCTCGAGCAGGGCGGTGTCGTCGTCGAGGCGCGGGAAGATGCCCTCGAAGTGCCGGGCGATGTCGTCGTTGTCGGCCGATGTGAAGAGCCACTGCGTGTAGCAGGCCTCGTCGTCCTCGGTCACGGCCACGTGGGGACGCCCGATCCGGGCCTCGAGCAGGCGCCGTCGCGTGGCGCGATCCCACTTCTCGTCGGGCGACAGCTGGGCGGTGGCCTCGAGCACGGCGGCGACGTCGCGGTCCTCCATCGGGCGCACGCTGACCGTGATCTTCGCGGCGGGTGGCGTGTGCGGGACGCTCAGGTCTCGCCGGAGACCGTAGGCCTCGACGTCGCTGTGCAGCCGTCGGCGGGCGGCCCCGTAGACGGGGCGGATCGTGTCGGGCTCGCGGATGACGGCCGACAGCGCGGCCAGGGGTGCTGAGGACATCGGCATGGCTCCTTCACTGCGGTGTGACGGCGCGACGACTGAGCGGCGGAGGCGAGCCGGTCGCGCGTCGGCACACCGGCACCCGTCGACTCACACGTTCGAGCGCGGAGATCGCCGTGTCATCACCATTAGTGATGAATGCCCGGCAGGAGGAGGAGCCGCCGCATCACCGGCTCGGCCGTACGCCGACTCCACGGAACCCCCCGTCCGGCCGGTAACGCGGGGGCCGTCCCGGTGCGACAGTGCGCGTAGAGGTACTCAGACGTTCAACGAGCCCGGGGGTTGCCTGCGATGAGCATTCTCTTGACGGCGGTGGCCGGCGCGACGGCGGGCGCCGCGGCGTGGCTGGCGGCCCCCTTCGTGAGCATGGCTGCGCACGGCACCGTCGACCAGCGCCAGTGGGCCGCCCGGCACTGACCGCGTGCGGCAACCGGTTGTCACCCGATCGAGGGAACGTGCTGGCGGGTTGCCGTGATCGGAGTAACGATCCGTGCTCGGTCCACGAGAACAGATCATCCGCCGGCGATCACGCCGGCTCGCAGCTCCGGGGGGTTCACATGGCCAAGCACGCGGCTCCGCAGACCGCCGGCTCGATCGGCGTCACGGCCGGCACCGGGATCATCCGCCCGGTCGCGCTGAGCGCCGAGGCCTACCTCGGGCGGCTCCGCGCCGCGGCCACGACAATCGTCCCGGCCGCCGCCGGCCGGCACTCCCGCGCCTGAGGACCTACGCCGGCAGGATCGTCCCCGCGGGCTCGATCCCCTGGTGCAGCGGCCCCTCGTCGTTGACGGCGAGGAGCACCGGCACCGAGCCGCTCGTGTCGATCCGGCACACCGCGGCGTCGACGAGGAACATCCGCCAGGCGATGTCGATCCCGACGCCCAGCGCCCAGCTGATCGCCGCCTTGATCGGCGAGACGTGGCTGACGACGACCACCTCGCCGGTCGCCGCCTCGGCCACCAGGTCCGTGCAGGCCGCCGCGACGCGCGCCCGGACCGCGGCCAGCGATTCCCCGCCCGCGGGCACGTGCTCGGGGTCCGACCGCCACGCGCGCCAGGCATCGCCGTCGAGCGCGGTCATCGGCTGGCCGTCGAGCTCCCCGTAGTCCATCTCCGTCCACCGCGTGTCGACCTCGACGTCGACGTCAGCAGCGAAGAGCGACGCGGTCTCGCGCGCCCGGGCGAGCGGGCTGGAGACGAGCCGGGTGGGCCGCGGCAGACCGGCGGCGAGCGCGCCGGCCTGCCGGCGCCCCGTCTCGGTGAGCGGCGGGTCGGACCGACCGCACATCACCCCGCGGGCGTTGGCCTCACTCTGACCGTGGCGGACGAGGGTGAGCACGTACGCCACGGTAACGGCGCCAGCGAGGCCCACCCGCGCGCATTCGGGCGACCCACGGCGTCCACGAGCAGGACCGCGGCGCCCGGCAGGCACGAGATCAGCGCCAGGACGCCGTAGACGACGGAGGTGGCGAGCCCCTGCCCCGGGTCGAGCCCGACGGCGGCGAACGCCACCGCGGCGGCGGCCTCGCGCGGGCCCCAGCCGCCGACGGTCAGCGGCACCGACATCGCGAGCAGCGACACGGTGACCAGCGGCAACAGGTGTCCCAGCGGCGCCTGCACGCCGGCGACGCGTGCGGCGAGCACGAACAGCGCGAGCAGCCCGCCGAGCGCGATGAGCGAGAACAGCAGGACGGCGGGCGCGGTGCGCAGCCGCCCGAGACCCTCGCGCACGTCGCCGAGCGCGGCGACCACGGCGGTCCGCACGCGCGCCGCCCGGCGGGCTGTGGCGATCCACACGCCGGCGGCCACGAGCGCCAGCGCGACGCCGCCCGCGACGACCCCGAGGCCCGGGCCGACCAGCGAGTGCAGCAGCGCCGGGCGGGCGAACAGGACCGCGAGCCCGACCGCGACCACGACGACCTGCCCGGCGACCCGCTCGATCACCACGGCGCGGGCGCCGCGGGCGTCGCCGGGGCGGTGGTGGCGCACGGCGCGGTGGACGTCGCCGAGCACGCCGGCGGGCAGCAGCGAGTTCAGCAGCGTCGCGCGGTAGGCGTCGGCCGTCGCGGCGCGCAGCGGGAGCGGGAGCCCGACACCGGAGGCCACGACGCACCAGCGCGCGGCGCCGGCGATGGTCGTGACGGCGCCGAGGGCGAGCGCCGCGGCGACGGTCAGCGGGGTGATGCCGCTCAGGGCGTCGAGGACCCCGCCCGCGCCGAGGCGGGCGACGAGCAGGGCCGGCAGGCCCAGACCGACGACGAGGCGGACCACACCGCCGAGGGTGACGCGTCGACGGGCGTCGTGGGAGGGCTTTGCGGAAGAGATCGGGTCGTTCTCGGGGCTGGTCCGGGGCCCGGGGATGGCGGGTGCGGTGGTCGGGGGCACGGGGAGCTCGGTCGCGGGGAGCGGCAAGGGAGATCCAGACGGGGAGCGGGGAGCGTGCGGGGGAGCGTGCTCGGGGATGTCTGCGGGGTCAGGTCAGGGCATGGCGAGCAGGTCGAGGTGGCCGACGGTGACGCGCAGCCGGCCCTCCTCGGCGGCCTCCAGACGGCGGGCGAGGTAGGCGTCGGCGTGCCGCGCGAGGTCGGGGTCCTGAGCGGCGGCCGCCGACACCCAGCCGTGGAGCCAGGCGACGACGAGGTCGACGTCGTCGAGCCCGAGGTGCCACGGGCTCGAGCGGGAGCGGACGTGGGCGCCGTGGCGGGCGAAGGCGTCCTCCGCGGCCGTCGCGGCGTCCGGGCCCAGCAGGCGGCGCCCGCCGACCACGCGCTGCTGGTGGGCGTCGAACGCGGCCGCGACGGGGAGATCGCGGGGCTCGGCGGGCTCGATCCGGATCTGCCCGACCACCGTCAGCGTCAGCAGCGCGGCGCAGCCGGCCCCGACGCACGCGGCGGCGAGCCCGTCGACCTCCTCGGCGGTGAGGACGTCGAGCAGCGCGGAGGCGGTGACGAGGTCGTGGCCGACGAGGTCGGCGGCCCGCAGCGTGGTGATGTCGACCCGGCGGACCTCCCCGGTGACCGGGGAGCCGTCGCGGGCCGTCGTCGGGAGCCGGTCGTAGGCCTCGGCGAGCAAGGCGGGGTCGCGGTCGGTGAGCACCCAGTGCTGGGGGCCCGGCATCCGCGGCGCCAGCCAGCGCGCCATGGAGCCCGTGCCGGCACCCAGGTCGAGGATGCGACCCGGGGCGGGGTGCCCGGCCCGGAGGTCCTCGACGAGGTCGATCGCCCGGGCCTCGGCGTCGGCCTTCTCGCGCAGGGCGAGCCAGTCGCTCGCCGCAGGGGCCCCGGGGAGGGCGTGCTCCGGCGTGCGGGGGCGGGGGGCGGTGGGCTCGCTGCTCAGCCCGGGGTCGGCGGGGTGCGCAGGTCCGCCAGCGCCTGCTGCACCCGTCGCGACGTCTGCGTCCACGGGGCAAGCGTGCATCGTGTGGATCTCGCTGAGAGACGCTGCCCAAAACGGTGCAGGGGTTCGTCGAACCAGCGGCGCAGTGTTGCGACGAGCGCGGGAACGTTCTCAGCGGGGATTAAGGTCCCGCCCTCACCGAGGGTCTCCGGGAGACCACCGACCGCACTCGCCACGACGGGGATGCCCCGCGCGCGGGCCTCGGCCACCACCATGCCGTACGTCTCCACCCGCGAGGGCGCGACGAGCAGGTCGGCGTGTCGCCAGGTCTCGTCGAGGTCAACGCCCGCGCGGGGCCCGGGGATACGGAGGCGATCGCCGAGATCGTGGCGGGCGATCGTCGCGCGCAGCTCGGCGACGAAGTCCGGGGCGCGGCCGACGGGCCCGACGAGGTCGCAGGTCCAGGGGTGGTCGCGCAGCTCGGCGAGGGCGGCGACGAGGACGTCCTGGCCCTTGGTCGGCGTCATGGCGCCGAGGCAGAGCAGCCGGTGCGCGCCGTCGGTGCCGGGGGCGAGCGGGGCGGGGTCGACGCCGGGGGTGGCGACGACGACGTCGGCGAGGCCGTGGCGCTCCCGCAGGCGGCGGGCGGCCCAGGGGCTGGTGGCGATCACGGCGCCCGCGGCGCGCAGGACGTCGCGCTCGCCGGCGTCGAGGTCGGGCGCCTCCTCGCCCAGCGGCAGGTGCACGAGCACGGCGAGCGGGCGCCGCTCCGCGTGGGGGACGACGACGTCCGGCACCCCGCACGCCACGAGCCCGTCGAGGAGCACGGGGCCGTCGCCGTCGTGCAGGACGTCGTCCAGGGCCCGTCGTGCCGCGTCGTCGGGGCGTGGCCAGGCGCCCTCGACCTGGGCGTCGTGGACCTCTCGGCCGCCCTCCCGGAGCCCGGCGATCACGCGCGCGTCGTAGACGTCGCCCCCGCTGACCAGCGCCGGGTCGGCGACCGGCCTCACGAACGTCAGCGCGCGCACCATCCCAGGATGCCTACGGTGCGGGCGTGAGCCTGCCGCCCCTCACCACCGAGGACCACGTCTGCGAACCCTGCGGGATGCGCTTCGCGGACCTGTCGATCTCCGGCGCCGCCGAGCTGGTCGCGGCGACGCCGGCGCGGACCCGGGAGGCCGTCGAGGCGCTCGATCCGGCGCGGTGGCGCGGGCGGCCGGCGGAGGGCGTGTGGTCGGTCGCGGAGTACGTCTGCCACCTGCGCGACGTCGCGATGACGTTCACGATCCGGCTGCACCGCGTCCGCACCGAGGACCGCCCGGCGCTCGAGCCGATGTTCAACGACCTGCGGGCGCGCCGTTTCCGCTACGACGACCACGACGTCGCCGCCGTCCTCGACGAGCTGGACACCGTGACGCCGGGGCTGCTGCGCGAGGTCGCGCGCTACGGCGACGCCGACTGGGACCGCGTCGGCACCCGGCTCCCGCACGAGGAGCGCACCGCCCGCTGGCTCCTGCGCCAGGCTGCGCACGAGGGCGTCCACCACGTCGCCGACATCGCCCCTACGTGAGCGAACTCTGGTGCTATAGCCCCAAAGTTCGCTCACGTAGCGAGGCGGGCCCGGTCGACCTCGAAATGCACTGTCGACCAGGGATCGGGGCGGGCGTCGTGCACCTCGACGACCTCGTCGACGCTGCGCCAGAAGGCGAGCGCGCCGGGCACCGAGGCGTTGGTGTGCAGGCAGATCGGGTCGTAGCCCTCCACGACCGCCTGGCGGATCGCCGCGAGGGCCAG
Source organism: Actinomycetospora sp. C-140 (assembly GCF_054796175.1). NCBI lineage: Bacteria > Bacillati > Actinomycetota > Actinomycetes > Pseudonocardiales > Pseudonocardiaceae > Actinomycetospora > Actinomycetospora sp. C-140. The sequence goes on from NZ_JBTWNF010000009.1 coordinate 210,405, forward strand.
CGCCCGCCCGACCCCGCCGCGGCGGTGTCCGGGGTCGACCCACACGCGGCAGACCTGGCCCGTGGCGCCCGCGTCGTAGCGCTGCGCGAGCCAGTCTGGGAGGTTCTCGGGAGCCGCGCCGCCCGCACGGACCGAGGCCGTCCCGGCGAGCTCGCCCGCGTCGTCGACGGCGACCAGCAGGGCCCAGCCGGGGCGGTCGAAGTAGGTCGCGGCGAGGTCGTCGACGTCCGCGTGCAGCGTCGGGTCGTAGCCGCCGAGCTCCCGCTCGAGCATGCCGCGCATGTGCCGCTCGATCGCCGGGAGCTGATCGGGACGGGCGAGCGTGACGGCGCACGACGAGACGGCAACGGCCATGGGCGCAGTGTTGCACAACACTGGCGGTAGACGCCCTTGAAGATCATGGTCGCCCGGTCGGCGGGCGAGCGGTGCGCCCGTCCGTGGGTAGCGTCGCGGGACGTGACCGCGTCGGGGCCGCCACGTCTGCTCGTCGCGTCCCGCGTCGTGCCGGGCCCGCACGAGCCCGCGCTGGTCCCCGGCGCCGTCGTGATCGACGGCGAGGTGATCACGGCGGTGGGCCCGCCGGACGTCCTCGGTCGCCGGCACCCGGGTGCCGCGCGGGTCGACCTCGGCGGCGCCACTCTCGTGTCGGGTCTGGTGAACGCGCACGTCCACCTGTGCTTCGAGCCCGAGCGCGACCCGGTGACCCCGCCGGTCGACCGGCCCTCCGCCGACCTCGCCGCCGCCGTCGCCCGCAACGCGCGGCGCCTGCTCGACGAGGGCGTCACGACGGCGCGCGACCTCGGCGACCGGGACGGGGTCGTGGCGGCGTGGCGGACCTCCGGGTCGCCCGGCCCGCGGGTGCTGACGTCCGGCGCGCCGATCACCACCCCAGGCGGGCACTGCTGGTTCCTGGGCGGGGAGGTGTCCGGCGCCGACGGCCTGCGCCGCGCGGTGGCCGCGCGCGCGGCGGCGGGCGTGGACTGGATCAAGGTCATGGCCGGCGGCGGGATGCTCACCCCGACCTCGCCGCGGCCGTGGGAGAGCCAGTTCGACGACGAGGCCCTCGCCGTGGTGGTCGACGCCGCCCGGGAGGCGGGGCTGCCCGTCGCGGCCCACGCCCACGGCACCGCGACGATGGCCGCGTGCGCCCGCGCCGGCGTCGACACCATCGAGCACGGCGGCTGGCTCGCCGGGCCCGGGGTCTCGTCCGGTGCGGCTCCCGCCACCGATCCGCGGCCGGAGGTGGCGGACGCGATCGCCGCCGCCGGCGCGGTGCTGGTGCCGACGCGGGCGCGGGGCTGGCGCGACTGGCCTCCCCAGCGCGACCTCGACGGGCTGCTCACCCGGCTCGCGTGGAACGCCTCACGCGGCATCCGGATGATCGTCGGCACCGACGCCGGCGCCGGGCCCGGCGTGTTCGACGACGTCGTCGACACCCTGACGCTCTACCGCGCGGCGGGGTGGTCGGACGCCGCGGTGCTGGCGATGGCGACCACCGACGCGGCGGCGGTGCTGGGGCTCGGCGACCGCGTCGGGCGCCTGGCGCCGGGCTACGCGGCCGACGTGCTCGCCGTCGACGGCGACCCCACCCGCGACGTCGAGGCCCTGCGCCGCCGGCGCCTCGTCGTCGCCGCGGGCCGCGACCACGTCCCTATGTGAGCGAACTTTGGGGCTATAGCCCCAAAGTTCGCTCACATAGGACTCAGCCGGGCGGACCCGGCGGCGGGGGGAGGCGGCCGGAGGAGGTCGTCACGGTGACCGTCTGCCCCTCGACTCCCCCGCCCAGCGGGTTCTCGCCCACCACCGTGCCGGCGGGGGCGCGGCTGTCGACGGACGTCGTGGCCACCACGAAGCCCGCCTGCTGCAGGGCCTGGGTCGCCTGGGCGGACGGGTCGCCGATCACCGCCGGGATGTCGGTCAGCCGCCCGCCGGTGACGAATCGCTGGTCGGGCGCGGGCAGCGGCTGGACGGGGCTCGCGCCGAGGATCGGCGTCAACGCCCGGTACCAGGTCTGCGCCGGGGTCGTGCCGCCGAATAGGTTGCCCGTCCCGCAGGTCGTCGGCGGGCTGCCCGTGCAGATCGGGCGTGGCGACGACGAGTCGTCGAACGTGATCGCCGCCGCCGAGATCGACGGCGTCGCGGCGACGAACGCGCCGGACTCGGAGGTCTGCGTGGTGCCGGTCTTGGCGGCGGTCGGCCGGTTCCAGCCGGCGGCGGTCGCGGCGGCGGCCGAGGTGCCGCCGGGCTGGTCGTCCTTGGACAGGCCGGTCATCTCGGTGTCGGCGAGCGGGCCCGGCACCGCCTGCTCGCAGGCCGCCTCGTTCATCGGTACCGGCGCGCCGGCCGCGTCGGTCACCGAGGTGACGGGGCTGGGCGGGCACCACACGCCGTGGCTCGCGAGCGTCGCCCCGACGTTGGCGAGCTCCAGCGAGCTCGTCGGCGCGACGCCGAGGGTGAACGACGCCTGGTTCTGCGCCTTCACGGTGTCGGCGATCGACGGCTGCCCCGGCCCCGGCGACTCGGCGAGCGAGCGCATCCCCAGCCGCACCGCCATGTCGACGACGGGCGCGATGCCGGTGGTCTCCTCGAGCTTGACGAAGGCCGTGTTCGGCGACTGCGCGAGCGCGTCCTGCAGCGAGAGCTCCGGCGGGTAGTCGCCGTCGTTCGACACCACGAAGCCCGGCGTCAGCGGCGAGGCGTAGCCGTTGGCGGGCACCGGGATGATGTTCGAGATCCCGCCGCCCTGCGCGAGGTACGCGGACGACGTGAAGATCTTGTAGACGGAACCCGCGCCGAGGTTCTCGGGCGTGCCGGGCAGGTCGTACGTGGTCTGCAACTGCGAGGCGTCGAGCCCGTAGCCCCGGTTGGCCGCCATCGCCGTGACGTGGTGCGCGTCCGCGCCCGGCGAGACGATCGACAGCACGTCCGCGACGTGCGGCTGGGTGGGCGGCACCTCGCCGTCGACGGCGGCCTTCGCCTGGTCCATCGCGGCGCGGTTCATCGTGGTGTGCACCGTGTAGCCGCCGCGGCGCAGCTCGTCGGTGGAGATCCCGCTGCGGGCGAGGTAGTCGAGCACGTAGGAGCAGAAGAACCCGGCGTCGCCCGCACCGATGCAGCCCTCGGTGAGCCCGTGCAGGGCGGGGTCGACGCCGAGCGGCGCGGCCGTGGCCTGCGCGGCCTGCTCCGGGGTGATGTCGCCCTGCTCGGCCATCTGCGTGATGACGACGTTGCGCCGGCCCGTCGCGGCGGCCGGGTGGCGCACCGGGTCGTACTGCGCCGGGCTCTGCACCATCCCGGCCAGCAGCGCCGCCTGCGGCACGGTCAGCTTGTCGGCGGTGGTGTCGAAGTACGTGCGGGCGGCGGCCTGGACGCCGAACGCCTGGTTCCCGAACGAGACGACGTTGAGGTACCAGGTGAGGATCTGGTCCTTCGAGACGCTGTGGTCGAGCTGCTCGGCGACCTCGGCCTCGCGGAACTTCCGCCCGAGGTTCGGGGCGGTGGCCCGCAGCTGCTCCGCCGGCGTCTGCGCGGCGACGTACTCGTCGTAGTTCTTGACGTACTGCTCGGTGAGGGTCGAGGCGCCCTGGGTCGAGCCGCCGCTGGAGTTGTTGACCAGCGCCCGCAGCACGCCCCGCGCGTCGAGCCCGGACTCGACGAAGAACCGCCGGTCCTCGATCGCGACGATCGCCGCCTTCATGGCGAGCGAGATCTGGTTCGACGCCACGGACTGGCGGTTCTGGTCGTAGAGGTAGGCGAGCGGCGCGCCGGCGTCGTCGGTGATCGTGGTGACCGACGGCATGTCGCCGGTGAGCACCCCGGGCTGGGTCGTCTCGACCCCGCCCACGGCCGACGCGGCGAGCTGCCCGGCGCCGCCGACGAGGGGATAGACGAGTCCGGCGACCAGCAGGCCGCCGATGACCGCGATCGCGAGCACACGCGCCCCGAGCGTCACCGATCTCCGCACGGACGCCGATGATGCGCCTGTCCGGATCGGTCCGCCGTGAGCGGGTGACCTGCGAAAACGCGCAGATCGGACGTCACGGTCGCAGTCCGTCGCAATCCCCTCCGAGATCCTCGTGACAGCAACCTCGGCGTCTCCCGCATCCCCGCCGCACGGGCCCCGCCCCCCGTCCCGGCGACGCCGGGGTTTCGTGCGACCGTGCCGGGGAACGCCTTTGCACGCCGCGTCGACCCCGACACCGACGAGGAGGCTCGCCATGGTGGGACGTCACCGTCGCTCCCCTGACACCCGGACGTTCCGTCGCACCACGCTCGCCCCGCTCGGCCTGGCCTCCGTGGCCGCGCTGAGCGCCGCGCCGTTCGCGAACGCCGCCCCTGCCCCCCGGCCGGCTCAGCCGGCTCAGCCGGCCCAGCCGTCAGCGCAGCAGGCCCAGCCCGGCGGCGTGCTCGGCCCCGACGACCCGCCGTGCTCGGACCGCGCCGACATCTGCGTCGACCTCAGCGAGCACCGCGCCTGGCTGATGGACGGCGGCCGGGCCTCGGGCGACCCGATGCCGATCACGTCCGGCACCCCGGACGACCCCACACCGACCGGCACGTTCACGGTGAACCGCAAGGAGCGGCACCACGTCAGCAAGGAGAGCGGCCGGGACACCCCGATGCCGTACTCGCTCTTCTTCGACCAGGAGGGCCGGGCGTTCCACACCGGGGACACCGCCCGGAACTCCAACGGCTGCATCCACCTCGACCAGGACGACGCCCGCACGGTGTTCAACACCCTCCAGGAGGGCAGCCGGGTCGAGATCCGGCGTTAGGCGAGCGTCAGCTCGAACGACGCCGACGCCACGTGCGACTCGTGCAGCGTCACCGTGATGCCGGCGAGCCCGCCCGCGTGCGGGCCGAGCCCTCCGTCGCGGACCCGCTCGGCCAGGCGGCGCGCGATCACCTGGGCGAGGAACTCCGTCGTGGTGTTCACGCCGGCGAACTCCGGGTGCTCGTCGAGGTTCGTGTAGGTCAGGTCGGCCAGGGCGTCGTGGAGCCGCTCGGTGGCGAGCCCGATGTCGACGACGATGTTGTCGGCGTCGAGCTCGGCACGCCGGAACGTCGCGTCGACGACGAACGTGGCGCCGTGCAGCGCCCGCGCCGGTCCGAAGACCTCGCCGCGGAAGCTGTGGGCGATCATGATGTGGTCGCGGACGGTGACGGCGAACATGCCCCCATCCTGGCGTACGTCAGGGGCGCAGGCTCGCCACCACGAGGTCGAGCAGGCGCCCGAGGCGGACGCGGTCGGTCGAGCCCTGGGTCGCGACGAAGACGCCGACGAGCATCGTGACCACGTCGTCGGCGTCGACGTCGCCGCGCAGGTCGCCCGTGCGTGCCCCTGCCGCCAGGAGCCGGCCGACCGCGCCGTCGATCGCCTCGCGCGTCTGTGGGGCCGCGACGGTCCCGTCGGCGAGCATCGCCCGGAAGGTGTCGGCCATCCCGCGCTTGGTGGTCACGAACTCGGCGTAGCGGTCCGTCCAGGCGCGCAACGCCTCCGCCGGCGCGAGCGCCGCGAGCAGGTCGTCGACGCTCTCGCCGACCGCCGTCAGCTCGGCGCGGTAGACGGCCTCGACCAGCGCCTCCCGGGTCGGGAAGTGGCGGTAGAGCGTGCCGATCCCGACGCCGGCGTCGCGCGCGATCTTCTCCAGCGTCGGGTCGTCGCCCGCGGCGAAACCCGCGGCGGCGGCGCGCAGCAGGTTGTCGCGGTTGCGGCGGGCGTCGGCGCGCAGCCGCGGCTCCTCGGTCATCGAAACGGAGGCACCTCCGTTTCTGTGCTAGCGTCGGTCCTGTGAGCGGAGGGTCCTCCGCTTTCGTCGACGAGTGTGCCACCACCGAACGGGAGCCGTCATGACCAGCACCGACACACGCCCGCACCCGGGTGGGCTCGCGACACTCGCCGGCCGGTCCGTCGCCCGCGTCGGCTTCGGCGCCATGCAGCTGCGCTGGTCCGACGCCGACGACGAGCCGCTCGCCGTGCTGCGCCGCGCCCTCGAGCTCGGCGTCGACCACCTCGACACCGCCGAGTTCTACGGCGACGGCACCGTCAACCGCCGGATCCGCGCCGCGCTCGCGCCCTACCCCGAGCACCTGGTGCTGGTCAGCAAGGTGGGGGCGACGGCGAACCCGGGCGGCGAGATCGAGCTGCGCCTCGCCCAGAAGCCCGGGGAGCTGCGCGCCGAGGTCGAGGCGAACCTGAGGACGCTCGGGGTCGAGCGCCTCGACGTCGTCAACCTCCGCCGCGCCGACATGCCGCCCGGACTCATCGCCGAGGGCGACCAGGTCGTGGACCTCGACGACCAGCTCGCCGTGCTCACCGCGATGCGCGACGAGGGCACGATCGGCGCGATCGGGCTGTCGAACGTCTCGGCCGACCAGCTGCGCCGGGCGCTGCCGGCCGGGATCGTCTGCGTGCAGAACGCCTACTCGCTCGTCGACCGCACCACCGAGCCGGTGCTCGAGCTCTGCCGCGCCCACGGGATCGCCTGGGTGCCCTACTTCCCGCTGGGCTCGAGCTGGCCGGGGACGCCGAAGGTCACCGACCTGCCCGCGGTCGTCGCCGTGGCCGAGCGGCTCGGGGCGACGCCCTCGCAGGTCGGGCTCGCCTGGCTGCTGGCGCACGCCCCGGAGACCCTGCTCATCCCCGGCACGCGCGGCGTCGCCCACCTCGAGCAGAACGTCGCCGCGGGCGACCTCGTGCTCGACGCGCAGGCGATGGCGGAGCTGTCCTAGCCTCCGCCGCAGCACCCGCCGCCGCAGCAGCCCCCGCCGCCGGCCGGCGCCATGGCGGGGCGTGCGGGCGGCGTCGCCGTGCGCGCCATCCCGCCGAGACCCACCGTGGTGAGCAGCTTGACGGTGTCGTCGTGGCCCGCCGGGCAGTCGGCGGGGTCGCTCGCCGCGCTCATCGGCCGGTCGACCTCGAACGTCGACGCGCAGGTCCGGCAGCGGAACTCGTAGCGCGGCATGGTCCGCAGCCTAGGCCGGTGCGCTGCGCGCGTGTGAGCACTTCGGAGTGCCGGAGCACTCCGAAGTGCTCACGTGCGCGGAGCGCACCTCAGTAGTCCACGCGCACCCCGAGGCCCGGGCGCTCGCCGGACGCGAGGGCGGGCAGCACGGACGGGAGATCGGCGAAGGCGCAGCTGTCGGTGATCAGGGCGTCGAAACGCGGGTCGGCGAGCAGGCGCAGGGCCAGGCGCAGGCGGTCGCCGAGGCTCCAGCGGGGCCGGCGCGCGGGGGCGACGCGGCCGACCTGGCTCGCGCGGATCGTCAGTCGCCGGGAGTGGAAGGCCTCGCCGAGGGGCACGCGGGGCGCCCGGTCGCCAAACCACGACATCTCGACGACCTCGCCCTCGTCGCCGAGCAGCTCCAGGGCCCGGGCCAGGCCGGCCTCGGTGGTGCTCGCGTGCAGCACGAGGTCGCACTCGCCGGTCGCCGCGTCGGGGGTCGCGAACCCGACGCCGAGCGCCTCGGCCACCGCGGCGCGGGACGGGTCGACGTCGACCAGCTCCACGCGCACACCCGGCATCGTCGCCAGCACCGCGGCCACCGAGGCGCCGACCATCCCCGCGCCGACGACCGCGATCCGGTCGCCGACGCGCGGCGCGGCGTCCCAGAGCGCGTTCACCGCGGTCTCGACCGTCCCGGCCAGCACCGCGCGCGCGGGCGGCACGTCGGCCGGGACGTCGACGGCCATGGACGACGGGACCACGAACCGGTCCTGGTGCGGGTGCAGGCTGAACACCGTCCGCCCGGCACCGGGCCCGGACTCGACCACCCCGACGGCGAGGTACCCGTAGATCACGGGACCGGGGAAGTCGCCGACCTGGAACGGCGCGCGCATGAGGTCGTACTGGCTCGGCGGGACCTCGCCCCGGAACACCAACGTCTCGGTGCCCCGGCTCACCAGGGAGTGCGACGTGCGCACGACGACGTCGTCGGGACCCGGCTCCGGGAGCGGGACGTCGACGATTCCTCCCCGACCGGGTGATTCGACCCGGAACGCCTGGGCCGTCTCGGTCACGGACCCACCCTCCTCACTCGGCGACGATCAGCGGGCGGCCATGCTGGCAGGTGTGCGACGCCCCGCCCCGATCCTGACCGCCGAGCTCGCCGGCGGCGCGGTGGCGAGCGCGGGGCTGCTCGGCGTGCTCGTCGAGGGCGCCGGGCTCGGGCCGTTCGGCCTGGTCGTGGGGGCCGCGGCCGCGGCGGCGCTGGTCGCGGTGCTCCTCGGGGCGGGGGTCGACGCGCTGGGCCCCGCGGGGCGCGTGACGCTGCTGCGCGCCGTGCTCGTCGTGGGGGTCACCGCGCTGGTCGCCGACCCGGTCTCCACCCCGGCGCTCGTCGTGCTGACGGCGGTCGCGCTCGCGCTCGACGGGGTCGACGGTGCGGTCGCCCGGCGCCGCGACGTCGCCTCGGCGTTCGGGGCGCGCTTCGACATGGAGCTCGACGCGTTCCTGCTGCTCGTGCTGTCGTGGCACGTCGCGGGGCAGCTCGGGAACTGGGTGCTGCTCATCGGGCTCGCGCGCTACCTCTTCGTCACCGCCATGGCGGTGCTGCCCTGGCTCGGCGGCGAGCTGACGCCGCTGCGCTCGGGCAAGGTCGTCGCCGCGGCGCAGGGTGTCGTCCTCGTGGTCGCGGCCTCGCAGCTGCTGCCGGTCGTGGTCGCGACGGTCCTCGTGGCGGCCGCCCTCGCCGCGCTGGCCTGGTCGTTCGGCCGTGACGTCGTCCGCTTGTGGCGCACGGCCGCGACGCACCCGGTGCGCCTCCGGCGCGGGCTGGCCGGCGTGCTCACCCTGCTGGCGGGCGTGCTGGTGCTCCTGGCGCTGCTCATGCCCGGCGACATCGCGCGCCTCGTCCCGCCGTCGGCGCTGCGCGTGCCGTTCGAGGTGCTGGTCGCGCTGGTGGTCGCGGCGCTGGTGCCCGTGTGGCCGCGGCGGGTGCTCGCGTGGGCGGCCGGTCTCGTGCTCGGCACCCTGCTGGTGCTGACGTTGTTCGACCTCGGCTTCTCGGTCGCGATCGCGCGCCCGTTCGACCCGGCCCGCGACGCGGCGCTGCTCGGCAACGCCTACGACTTCGTCGCCGAGACCTCCGGTCCGGCGGTCGGGACGGTCGTGGCGGTGGTCGTCGCCCTGCTCGGGGTCGGGCTCGTCGTGGGGACGGGCGCCGCGGTGGCCCGCCTCGCGCGCATCGCCGCCGCCCACCGGTCCGGGGCGCTGCGCCTCGCGGCGGTGCTGGCCGTCGCCTGGTTCGTGGCGTGGATGCTGTCGGTGCAGTTGGTGCCGGGCGTCCCTGTCGCCTCGCGCGACACCTCGATCCGTGCCGTCGACCGCGCCGTCGAGATCGACGCCGGGGTCCGCGACCAGCAGGCCTTCGAGCGGGAGGCGTCGGTCGACGCCTACCGCGGCGTGCCGCCGGACCGGCTGCTCACCGCGCTGCGCGGGCGCGACGTGGTCATCGCCGTCGTCGAGAGCTACGGCGTGGCCGCGCTCGACGACCCCGGCCTGTCCGGGCCCGTCCGCTCCGCCCTGGCCCAGGGCCAGCAACGGCTCGACGCCGCGGGCTACGGCGCGCGCACCGGCCTGCTCACCTCGCCCGTCGCCGGCGGCGGCAGCTGGCTCGCGCACGCCACCCTGCTCTCCGGGCTGTGGATCGACGGCGAGCAGCGGCACACCGACCTCGTCTCCTCCGACCGCCTCACGCTGACCCGCGCGTTCCAGGAGGGCGGCTGGCGCACGGTCACCGTCCAGCCCGGGACGACGGGGCCCTGGCCCGAGGCGGCGTTCTTCGGCCTCGACCGCTCCTACACCCACGACGACCTGGGCTACCGCGGCCCGCGGTTCAGCTGGTCGCCGATGCCCGACCAGTACGCGCTGTCCGCGTTCGACCGCCTCGAGCCCCGCGGCCCCGGCACCCCGCCGACCATGGCCGAGCTCGTCCTGACCTCGAGCCACGGACCGTGGGCCCCGCTGCCCCGGACCGTGCCGTGGGACCAGGTCGGCGACGGCAGCGTGTTCGGCCCGGAGGAGCCGCAGCACTCGTTCCAGTCGATCTTCACGACGCCGACGCCGCAGGTCCGGGACGACTACCGCCGCAGCATCTCCTACACGCTCTCGACGCTCTACGACTGGGTCGGGCGCCGGGCGGCCGAGGACCCGGCCCGCGCGCCCGTGCTCGTCGTCTTCGGTGACCACCAGGCCTCGCCCGCGGTCACCGGGCCGACGACCGATCGCGACATCCCGATCTCGGTCGTGAGCCGCGACCCCGCCGTCCTCGACCGGATCGCCTCCTGGGGCTGGTCGCCGGGTCTCGTCCCCGCGCCGAACGCGCCCGTCTGGCCGATGAGCGCCTTCCGCGACCGGTTCCTCGACGCGTACGGGCCCCAGCCGTAGCCGGGCTCAGTCGTCGATCTCCTCGGTCGCGAACCGGCCCGACGCGTAGCTGATGATCGTGCCCTTCTCGGACGTCGAGAGGAGCCGGGCGAGGGCGTCGCGGCGCTGTGACGCGTCGTCCTCGTGGTCGACGCGGCCGGTGACGTCGATGTTGTCGTGACGGTGGGTCTCGACCGTGACCATGAACCCGCCGTCGGGGTTGTGCGGCAGGGTCTTGACCGCGACCACCTCCGAGGCGCGGTACCAGTCACCGTCGGCGGCGCGGATCCAGCTGGGCTTGGCCATGCGCCGGATTCTGTCCGCCGGGACGGCCCGGCGTCACGCGCCGGTGACGGGACGCCGCCAGGCCGAGGAGAGCAGGCCGCTCGGGTCCCGCGGCGACGGGCGCGGCGTGCGGGGCGGCCGACCGGCCAGCATCGCCCCCGCCGCGGCGAGCTCGGCCGGCTCGACCCCGAGGGCGGCGAGCATCTCCGCCGCCTGCCCCCACGGCCGCGCGAGCAGGGCGGTGAGCAGGCCCGACGCGGTCACGGTGCCGTCGACCGCGGCGCCCGCGAGGACCTCCGCGACCGCCGGGCCGGCGACCGGCCCGCCCCCGTCGCGCGCCACGGGCTCGGACACCGACGACGACGCCACGAGCGACATCGCCGCGCCCGCGGTCGCGCCGGTGACGCCCACGACGGCGAGCAGCCCCGCCTCCGGTCCCTCGGCGCGCACCAGCCCGAGCAGCAGGTGCCCGGTGCCGAAGGACCCGTGCCCGCGCTCCTCGGCCTCCCGCCACGCGAGCGCCACGATCCGCTCGGCGTCGTCGGTCACCGTCCGGGGCTGAGGGCGCGGGCGCGGGGCGGGCGTGACGCCGGGGAGCCCGGCGAGCGTGTCGTGGATGGGTGTGGTCGTCCCCATGGACGCTGGTCTGTAGTGGGTCGCGGTGCGCGAGGCGAGCAGGCGCGCGGGCGACCGGGCGCGTCCGGGCCTGCGCCGACACCGCGGGTCATCGCCGGCGGCCACGGTCGAGGTCGGGCCGGGCGGCGCGCGACGGGCGTGGGGGACGTCCCGGACACGCCGTGACGCGGCCGGTCCCGAGCGGCGGGGCGACCGCCTGTCCGGCGGATTCGACCCCGACACGCCGGCTGACGCACTGGGTCCTTCGCTCTGCGGACAGCGGGCGGAGGGTGCGCCGTGGGGAGCGAGGGCGCCCCTCGCTGCGTGGGGCGCAGCGAAGGCGCCCCTCGCGGCACGGTGGAGAGAGAGCGAGGGCGCCCCTCGCTGCACGGTGGGGAGCGAGGGCGTCCCTCGCGGCGTGCGGCGCAGCGAAGGCGCCCCTCGCTCCTCCGGACGTCCCGGCGGTCCCCGGGAACGCTTCGGTTGTCGAAGCGTTCCCCGGCGTCCCCGACCCCGCCCGCGGCGCGTACGCCGAGGGCCCGGCCCGGGCTGCGCCTCCCGAAGCGTTCTCAGACGTCCCCGGCCCCGCCGACCCTGTGGTCGTAGTAGGCGAGGAGGCCCCGCGCCCCGTGCGCGGCGAAGCCGGCGCCCGGGTCGGCGGGTTCGGCGGGAGCGGCGGCGAGCACGGCGCGCAGGTGCCGGTCGACGAGCGCGTCGAACGCCTCCCAGCGCGCGACGGCGGCGTCGAGGTCCCGGGGGTCGACGCTCGCGTCCGGGGCGAAGTCGCGCTCGGCCGCGACGACAGCGTCGGCGAGGGCCGCGCGAGCCTGCGGGTCCACGCCCTCGAGGTCGGCGTCGAGGACCAGCCGCACCGCCCAGAAGACGTCGTCGACGTGGTGGCCGAGCCAGTGCCGGCGCCGATGGATCGCACCCAGGTGCGGCCAGCGCTTGCGCGCCGCCTGCCGTGACCGCCCGGTGACCCCACCCAGGTCGGCGAGGCTCGCCCCGAGCCAGACGGCCGCCTCGGCTCGGCGGGCCGCCGCCGCGGCGCTCGCGGCGCGGACGTCGGCCTCGACCGCCAGCGCCGACCCGAGGCCGGCGAGGGCGCGGTGGCGCGCCGCGCGCTCGCCGCCCCGGTCGTCCGGCCTCGGGCCCACGTCGGCGACACCGACCCCTTCCACACCCTCGTCCACGGCGCGGTCGATTGACAACCTCAGGTTCACATCGGGCAGCGTCTCACACCGTGTCAACCACAGGTTCACGGAAGACGCAACGTCACCGTTCCGGGCCGACCGTGGAGGCGATAGGCTGAGCGAGTGAGGTCAGGCGCGACCGATCTCACGCAGCGCGATCAGCCTGGGGGGTTGAGCATGACGAGCACGATCACCGGTGTCACGGCACTGGCGGCACTGACCAGCCTGCCCTCGTGGCGCGGGATGACCCCGGCCGAGGCCCGGGCGGCCCAGGTGCTCGGGATGGCGTGGGAGCCGGCCGAGATCGTCGAGCTGGCGATCGAGTGGGTCGGTGCCGGCCTCGACGCCGCCTCCCTCGTCGACCTCGCCGGGCGCGGCTGGGACGACCCGGCCGTGCCGCTGCTCTGGGACCTCGCGCTCGACGATCTCGGGGCGGCCCACCCGACGCCGCGCACCGCGGACCGCCTCCTGTCGGCCTATCTCGCCCGCCGGACCGAGCGCGCCGCCCGCATCCCCGCCCCGCGCTGCACCCACTGCGGCACGGTCGGCACGGCCGGCACGGTCGGCACGCCCGCCTGACCTCAGGTCCCCACGAAGCCGGTGCGCGGGCCCTCGTCGTGCACGCGCGCGAGAACGACGGCGTCGGTGCGCACGGTGGTGCCATCGCCGAGATCGAGCGTCGGGTGCGACTCGCGGGCCTCCAGATGGGCCACGATCCGCGCGCGGAGGGACGCGGCCGCGTCGTCGTCGAGGTTGGTGACGGTGTGCTCGTGACCGCTGCGCAGGGCCACGTACAGGCTGGAGCTCATGGGTCCAGCGTGATCCCTCCGGTGAGGAGACGGGGCCGTGTTCGCCGAGGGCAGGACGCCGTTCCCGAACCCGGGACCGGTCGTCCCGAGTAGTGCGCCGAACGGACCAATGACCCACTAGGGTGATCGTTCGTGGCGAGCGGGGGCTGGACGGGTGCGCCCGCGCCGCACCACGCCCGCTGGTGGGTGACGGGCACCCTCGGCGCTGTTGTGCTGGTCGGGGTGCTCGTCCTGGTCCTGCGCTCGCCGACGTTCCGGGCCACCGCGACGGCCGTGGCGACGCCCGCGGACGTCGCCGGCACGGTCGTCGGCCTCGCCACGACCGTGCCCGTCCGGTCCGCGGCGGCGCGCGACGCCGGCACGGACACCGACCGGGCCGGCGACGTCGACGTCACCGCCTCCGCCGCCGGGATCGTCACCGTCGCCGCGTCCGGCGACTCCCCCGAGCAGGCGCGCGACCTCGCCCGCGCGACCGTCGCCGCGCTCGCCGACGCGCAGGGCCGCCTCGACACCGCGAGGCTCCGGGCGGACCTCGCGCCCCTCGACGGGCAGATGCAGGAGCTGACGACGGCGCTGCGCGCGACGCCCCTCGGCGATCCCGCCCGGGGCCCGCTCGAACAGCGCTACGCCGCGCTCGCGGCCGCCCTCGCCGAGCGCACCGCCGCCCCCGCTCCCCGGCTGCTGCCCGACGGCGACCCGGTGGTCACGACCGAACGACCGCCCTGGGTCGAGGTGCTGCTGGCCGTCCTGGCGGTGGCGGTGCTCGTCGGGGTCGGCGTCGGCGTCGCGCGGGCCCTCGGCGGCGAGCGGGCCGCCCGGGCCCGCCGCGACCGGACCCTCGCGCTGGCGCGCGTCGACGGTCCGCACGCCGTCGTGCACCCCGGCGACGACGTCCCGGCGGTGCTCACCCGCCTCTACGCCGACGTGGTGCGCGGCCGCGGACCGGTCCTGGTGTTCCAGCTCGCCGACCCGCGGGCGCGCGACGTCGGCCGCGACCTCGTCGAGGCCGCCCGCATCACCGGCGACGTGCTCCCGCGGCGCGACCTGACGGCCGACGGGCGGCACCCCGTCCCCGACGACCGGGACGAGCCCGCGGTCTACACGCTGCGTCGGCCCCGCCCCGACGACGACGCGCTGGGCCGGGTGCGGGCGGTGGGCGTGCGCTCCGCGCTCGTCGCCGTCGACACCCGGCGGGCGCTGCCCGCGCGCCTCGCCGACACCGTCTCGGCGCTCGAAGGCGCCGCGGTCGGCGTCCGGGGCGTCGTGGTCTGGCGTGGCCGCTTCCCGCGGGCGCAGACTCCCCCGACCACCCGCGGCGCGGCGACCGTCGCCGGTGGCGCTCCCCCACCCGGCTCCTCGGGGTCCGGCGGCGGCACCGCCGCCGGACCCTGACACGGCGCTCCCCCGCACCACCCCCGCAGCCTCCCGTGGCCCTCGGGCCGCCCCCCGACGAGGAGCTCCCGTGTCCGACCAGGACCCGTCCCACGACCCACGCCAGGACCCGCCCCACGACCCGGCACCCGCGACCCCCCCGGCCGAGGACGGCGCGGCCCGGCGGTCCTGGCACCGCCGCCCCGTGGTGTGGGTGGCCGTGGCGCTGGTCGTGCTCGCGGTCGTGGGGGTGACCGTGACGGTCGGCGTCCGGCAGGCCACGGCCGACACCTCGACGGGGATGCTCCGCATCGCGCACCTCTCGCCGGTGACCCCGTCGGTGGACATGTACGTCACCGGCCCGGACCTCCCGGAGACCCTCGTCGCGCCGGGCGTCGCGTACCGCGGCACGTCGCCGTACCTCACCGAGCCGGCCGGCACGTACACGCTGACCGCGCGCCCGGCGGGCGCGCCGGCGGGCAGCCCGCCCGCGGTCCGGGTGTCGGTGGAGGTGCCGGCCGGCACCGCGCAGACCGCGGCGTTCGTCGACTCGACCGTCTCGGGCGCACCGGAGCTGCAGGTGCTCGACGACCAGACAGCACCCGCGCCGGCGGGCTCCGCGCAGGTGCGCGTCGTGCAGGGCGCCAACGGGGTCGGGGCGCTCGACGTCGACCTCGACGGCGGACCGCCCCTGGCCCGCGACCTCTTCTACGGCTCGACGACCCCGTACGCCACCGTCCCCGCGCGGGCGTGGGAGGTGCGGCTCCGCTCGCGTCTCGGGTCGACCGACCAGACCACGGTGCCGCTCTCGGACACCGGGGTGACGACGCTGTTCGTCGGCCGCGAGCCCGACGGTCAGCTCATCGTGGCGGCCGTCCCCGACGCCGCGACCGTGGCCGGGGTGCCCGCGCCGGGGACCGAACCGACGACGCCCCCGGCGACCCCGACCCCGCGACCGACGCCGGACCCGGAGACCCCGCTGCCGACGCCGCCACGCGTGCCGCCGGTGCCGCGCGGAGGCACCGAGGCGGGCCTCGGCGGGCTGGCGCGGCCGACCCTGATGTCGGCGATCGGCAACTGGTTCTCGGGCTTCTTCTCCGACTCCGACGAGGTGCCGCCCGCGCCGCGGATGCCGCTGGCGGCGGCGCTGGCCGCGCCCGACGGCCTGCGCCCCACGGCCATGCAGATCCCGTCGATCGGGCTCGCCGCGCTCAAGCTCGCCGACCTGCGCATCGACTACCGGGGCGCCCTGCAGGTGCCGACCGACTTCGGTCAGGTCGGCTGGTACACGTCGAGCGCGGTGCCCGGCGACCCCGGACCCGCGGTGTTCGCCGGGCACGTCGACACCCGCCGCGGGCCGGCGGTGTTCGCCCAGCTCGACCGGCTGCGCCCCGGCGACCTCGTCGAGGTCCCGCGCTCGGACGGCGGCACGGCCCGCTTCTCGGTCGACAGCGTCGAGTACTTCCCGAAGGACACGATGCCGAGCGACCGCGTCTACGGTCCCTCGACGGTGCCCCAGCTGCGCCTCCTGACGTGCGGCGGCCCCTTCGACGAGGGCACGCTGTCGTACCGGGACAACGTCGTCGTCTTCGCGACGCAACGCTGAGCGGAGCGGCGGGATCGAGGAGGGTCACGCGTGGACGCCATCGACGTGCTGGTCGACGCCTTCGGACGGGCGCAGGGAGACCTGACCCGGGCGGTCGAGGGGCTGAGCCCCGACGAGCTGGCCTGGCGGCCGGACGCCGAGGCCAACCCGATCGCCTGGCTCGTGTGGCACCTGACCCGCGTGCAGGACGACCACGTCGCCGACCTCGCCGGCACCGAGCAGGTGTGGACCGCCGACGGCTGGGCCCGGCGCTTCGACCTCCCGCTCGACGACGCCTCGATCGGCTACGGGCACACCAGCGAGCAGGTCGCGGCGGTGCGCGTCGACGACCCGGCCCTGCTCACCGGCTACCACGACGCCGTCCACGAGCGCACGGTCGCCTACCTGCGGACCCTGAAGGGCGAGGACCTCGACGAGGTCATCGACGACCGCTGGGACCCGCCGGTGACCCGCGGGGTGCGGCTGGTCAGCGTGGTGGACGACGACATCCAGCACGCGGGCCAGGCCGCCTACCTCGCGGGCCTGATCGAGCGCCGGCGCTGAGCCTCACCCCGTCGGGCAGAGGCAGAACGGGTGGCCGACCGGGTCGATGAGCACCCGCCACCGCTCGCCCGGCTGGTGCTCGGGCACCGTCGCGCCCAGCTCGCGGGCCCGGGCGACCGCGGCGTCGAGGTCGTCGACGCCGAGGTCGAGGTGGTAGCGCTTGGTGCCCTCCGGGTCCGGCCAGGGCGGCGGCGTCCAGCCCGGCACGCGGCCAAAACCGATCGGCGCGCCCTCGCCGGAGATCATCGCGTACTCGTCCTCGGCGTGGACCGTCGTCCAGCCCAGCAGCGCCCCGTAGAAGGCGGCCTGGGCCCGGGGGTCCGGACCATCGAGATTGATCATCGCGAGCGTGGTGGTCATCGCGGCCTCCTGGCCTCGTGCGGGAGCGGACAGCGACGACGTTAGGGCCCGTTCCTGACAGGGCACGTCAGTTGCCCGCGGCGATCTCCCGCCGCGGCCGACCGGGTCGTCCCGGTCACCCGACGTGGTGAACCCGGCTGCCACGGGCTTCAGGACGGTAACGACAGCGACTCCCCCTGCGACATCGCTCACACAGCGTCCACATGGCCGCTGCCTGCTAGGCCATTCGGGGGTTGATCATGGGGCACCACCACCGGCGGGACGACGGTCCGGTGACGGTCGCGGTCGTGGCCGCACCCCGGCACGCCGCCCGCCCGGTCGCCTTCGACGCCCCGCCCGCGGGGCTCGGCTATCCCGCGCCGACGGCCTACCGCCCGCACCCCGTCACGGGGGTGCCGACGCCGCCCGCGATCCCCGCGCCGGCCCGCACGCCCGCGGCGCCCCGCCGATCCGCCCGCCGCTCCGCCGGCACCCGCGCCCCGCTGACCGTCGCGGTCGCGGGCGCGGCCATGGCGCTCGTCGGCGTCGGCTCGCAGCTGCCCGACCTCGTCCACGCCGTCGCGACCACGGCCGCGAGCTCGCCGGCGCCCGCCGCCGCGCCGAGTGCCCCGGCGACGCCGGTGAACGCCCCCGCCGTCGCCCGGCAGTGCGCCGCGGTCGTCGCCGACGCCCTCGACGACACCGTCGCCACCCTCGGCCGCACCCCGAGCTCGCAGTGGACCGGTGTCCTCGACGCGCGCGGCGACGCGCTGGCCGCGACCTACGGCGAGACCTCGCCCGAGCACCGCGCCTTCGAGCGCGGCGCCGACGACATCCTCGCCTGGATGCGCGCCGACACCTCGGAGGACTACGGCGCCGTGACGATGCGCGTCGCCCGCTCCGTCGCCGCGACCTGCGGCGCCTGACCACTATGTGAGCGAACTTCGGTGCCATAGCACCAGAGTTCGCTCACGTACGGGGGCGGCGCGGGCGGACGATGCCCGCCGCGGCGAGCAGGGCGGAGACGCCGCCGGTGGCGACGGCGACGTGCTGCAGCACGATCGGCAGGAACACCACGCCCGTCGAGCCCTCGGAGATCAGGGCGCCCCGCATCTCGCGGAGGCCGGGCTTGCCGACCGCCGCGTCGGCGGGCGGCGTGCCGCCGGCCGCGGAGGGGTCGGTGCCCTCCGCGGGCACCGGGTGGGTCGGGGCGTTGTCGGCGGGCGCCGTGTGCGGCGGGGCCGTGTCGGTCACGAGCATCTCGTGGTCCGAGTCGCTCCACGCGTCCTCGAAGGTCGCGCGCGGCACGACGGAGACCGCGCCGCTGGGGTCGCCGGGGTCGGCGAGGTAGACGTTCTCGTCGTCGATGCCGGTCACGACCACCGCGTGGTTGGCGTCGGCGCCGCCGTCGCCGGCGTCGTCGTCCTGGTGGTACCAGATCTCGTCGGCGTCGACGTAGGCGATGATGTCGCGGTCCTGGTCGAGCAGGAGCTCGAGGTCCTTGAGGCTCCCGTGCGTCGTCGTCGCGGGGATGCCGTAGCTCTCCAGCAGCGCCTCGCCCTCGGACGAGGTCATCCCCGACGCGTCGTCGGGGCGCCCGTCGCCGTCGGCGTCGGTGGTGGTCAGCCAGCCGTGCCGCACGGCGCGGTCCACGACCTCCTGCTCGCCGACGTTGTGGCCCTGCCACTCGCCCACGACCTGCGCCACCGACGCCGGGACGCAGTAGCCGTTCGTCGACTGCGCGTACCAGTACGACGACGCCTGCGCCGGGTCGCCGTGCATCCCGTCGTCGCGCGCGGCGGAGGCGTCGGCCGGGAGGGCGCCGTCGCGGAAGTTGTCCTCGTGGCGGTACCAGTCGGTCGACCAGCCGCCGTCGGTGATCGGGTGCACCTCGTCGTCGGTGACGAGCCCGTCGCCGTCCGCGTCGGTCCACCCGAGGTCGAGCACGCCGTCCCCGTCGGTGTCGACCGCGGTGACGTCGACGCGCCCGTCGCCGTCGAGATCGGTGAACAGGTCCGTGGGCTCGGGGGCGTCCTCGGCGACCATCTCGGTGACGTCGTCCACGGCGCGCTCCCTCGTCGGTGACGCCACGCCCCTCCGGCACCGGCGTCGGCCCTTCGACGCCGCGGCGGACCGGGATTGTTCCCCGCTCAGGCCTGCGAGATCAGGGCCTCGGTGCGCACGGCGTTGAGGTGCCGCTCGCGCGCGGTGCGACGGGCCCGGTCGGCGGCCTGGTTCTGGGCGACGGTGACGCCCAGCAGCGCCCCGCCCAGGAAGATCACACCGACGACGACCACGGCCACGATCACGAACATCCGACTCTCTCCTTCGTCCCCCGAGCGCCGGGAACGCCCCGCACTCACGGATCCAGACGGGTGTCGGGCCCTCCGGTTGACGGTCACGCTGCGTCGGCAACGTCACGACCGCGAACCTGTCCGGTGGACGCAACCTCACCGCCGTGACGCGCCCGTGACCGGACACCTGCCCGTCACGCCCGCGGGCGCATCGCCACGGGCGCGCCCGGGTAGGCAGTGCCGTGATGGACAGCGAGCCCCGCACCCCCGACGAGCCGGATCGTCCCGACGACACGGCTCCCGACGCCGACCCCGACGAGGTCGAGCCGGCGTTCGACATCGACCTGGAGCCGGACGAGCAGGGCACCGCCGAGGCCGGCGAGGAGCCGACCGGCTAGCCGCTCACCAGCCCAGCAGCGCCGGCATCCGCTCGCCGACGACCGGCGCCATCGTCCGGCTGTACGATGCCGAGACGTGGTTGTCGTCGAGGTAGACGAGCACGTTGCCGATCTCGGGCGGGCAGCTCACCGGCCCGCAGAGCTCGCCCGACAGATCCAGGAACGCCACGTTGTCCGGCACGTCCAGCGCGGTCCAGGGCGGGTCGTCGGCCAGCAGTTCCGCCCGCGGGATCGCGCACTCATCGGCGCCCCGGCCGTACTTCTCGAGACATTCCGCGGGCTTGTGGTCGAAGCGCGGGTTGTCGCGCACGGCGAGCACCGGGACGCCGGCCTCGTCGAGGCGCTGCCAGCCGGCGACGAACCCGTCGGGGGTCTGCTCGGTCAGCCCGGCCCGGACGTCGCGGGTGGCGCTGACGACCACGGCGTCCGGCGGATCGGCCGCCAGGTGTTCGATCGCCGCCGCGTTCCAGTCGACGCACGTCACGTCGGCCGGGTCGGTCTCCGAGGTGGTCCCGAAGGGGCACCGGGCCCGGACGAGGGTGGTGACCTCCCAGTGCTGCTCGCGGGCGACGGGCTCGAGCGCGGGCAGGAACTGCTGCATGTGGGAGTCGCCCACCACCGTGATCCGCCGCGCCGGCTCCCCCTCGGCGCGCACGGGCACGCACTGCTCGAGGACGGGGTGGTCGGGCACCGGGGCGCAGCCGTCGCGGTACTGCGCCCAGTCGTCCTGGATGCGGGCCACCGACGGCTGCACCGGCACGCTCTCCCCGGTGTCGGCGACGTAGTCGGGGCCGAGGGCGACGGCCCCGGGGTGGCGCTCGTCGCCCACCGACGGGTCCGCGCCGGCCGCGACCACCGCCGACCACACGCCCAGTGCGGCCAGCGCCGGCGCCAGGCACGCCGCGACGACGAGCGGCGCGCGGACCGGGCCGCCGAGCCGCTCGCGGGGCAGGCGGCGCAGCGGTTCCTCGAGGACGTGGTGGGTGCCGACCGCGAGGGCGACCGAGACCGCCACGACCAGCAGGCCGCGCGTCACGCCCGCCGTCGCGCTGCCGGTGAGCACGAGCAGGGTGACGAGCACCGGCCAGTGCCAGAGGTAGAGCGGGTAGCTGATCCGGCCGAGGTACTGGGCGGTCGGGCTGGTCAGCAGCCGGTCGGCGACGCCCGCGCGCCCGGCCACGATGACCGCGACCGCCGAGAGCACCGGCCACAGCGCGAGGTAGCCGGGGAAGGCGGCACCGACGTCGAGCACCGCACCACACGTCACGAGCCCGGCGACACCGAGCACGCCGAGCACCGCGCGGGCCGCCCGGCCCAGCCGGATGCGGTCGGCGACCAGGGCGAGGACGCCGCCGACCGCGAACTCCCACACGCGGGTGCGGGCGTCGAAGTAGGCGACGGCCTGGTCGGACGCCGTCGCGGCCACGGAGTACGCGAACGACGCGAGGCCGGCGCCGGTGAGGACGACGAGCAGCGCGGCGCGCACATCGAACCCCCGCCACCGCGCCCACCGCGCGACGAGCAGCACGAGGACCGGCGCCAGCAGGTAGAACTGCGCCTGGATCGACAGCGACCAGAAGTGCTGGGCGACGCTCGCCGAGCCGTGGTTCGCGTAGTAGTCGACGGCGTCGGCCGCCAGGCGCCAGTTCTCGACGAAGAACGCCGACGCGAGCAGCTCGTGGAGGTTGCGCGTCCACGTCGAGGCCGGCAGCAGGACGGCCGCGACGACCGCGCTCACCACCAGGACCAGGCCGGCGGTCGGGACCAGGCGCCAGAACAGACGCGTCCACGTCGCGGCCACCTCGACGCGCCGGCCCCGGATCGCGGTGCGCGAGAGCATCCCGAGCACGAAGAAGCCCGAGAGCAGGAAGAACACGTCGACGCCGCCGGAGACCCGCCCGACCCAGACGTGGTACACGACGACCAGGACGGCCGCGAGACCCCGCAGGCCCTCGATCTCTCCGCGGCGCTCGGTCCGCGAGGTCGTACCGGGCGTACCGGGCGTGCCGGACGTGCCGTGGTCGGCGGTCGCGAGCCCGCTCACGTCCTCTGGTCCTCCTCGCCGGTGCCGGGATCTCCGCGTCCAGCCTCCCCGACGGCCCCGGGCGGGCCGACGGCGGGCAGGTCGTCGGAGTGATCATCCAACCGGGACACTGGTCGGGTGAGCGTGACGCGGCGCCTCGTCGTCTGCTGCGACGGGACCTGGAACACGGCCACCGACCGCACCAACGTCCGGCGGCTGTACGACCGGCTGGCCGCGACCGACGACCAGGTGCCCCGCTACTTCCCGGGTGTCGGCACCGACGGCGGACCCGTGCGCCGGGTGCTCGACGGCGCGCTCGGGCTCGGCCTCGCCGCCCACATCGCCGAGGCCTACCGCTGGCTCGCCGAGACCTTCTCCCCCGGCGACGAGCTGGTGCTGCTCGGGTTCAGCCGTGGCGCGTTCACCGTGCGCAGCCTCGTCGGGATGCTCGCGCGCTGCGGGCTCGTCGCCTTCACCGCCGACCAGGACGACGCCGCGCGGAACGCGGTCGTGGCGCGGATCTACGCCGAGGGCTACCGCGCGCAGCAGGACCTCGAGGGCCTCACCTTCCACCGGGGATTCGGTCCCGAGGACCGCGCGCCCGTCGCGTTCCTCGGCGTGTGGGACACGGTGGGCGCGCTCGGCGTCCCGAAGACCTTCGGGCTGGTCTCGTCGCTGGTCGGCGGCGAGCGCGTCCAGTTCCACGACCTCGAGCTCACCCCCGACGTCCGGAACGCCCGCCAGGCGCTGGCCCTCGACGAGATGCGCGGGCCGTACGTGCCGTCGGTGTGGCGGACGCCGCCCGAGGGCCGGCACGACTCGTTCGCCCAGGTCTGGTTCCCGGGCGGCCACGGTGACGTCGGCGGCGGCAAGCCCGACACCGACCTCTCCGACGGCGCGCTGCGCTGGATGATCGACGAGCTCGACGCGACGATCGCGCCGCGCTGGGCACCGGACGCCCCGGCCCGCCCGGAGGGCCGTCCGTGCGGCGCGCTGGACGACGGCGTCGACGGCGTCTGGCGGCTGCTGAGCCCGCGGCCCCGGTCGGCACCGCACGTCGTCGACGGCGCCGACGACGTCAGCGCCTCCGCCGCCGCCCGCCGTCGCTGCGACCTGACCCCGCCCTACCGGCCCGGGACGGTGCCCTCCGGCGACGGCGAGACGGTCACGGTCGGCGCGGCCGAGCCCTGGGTCGAGACGGGGCTCTACCTGCCGCCCGGCCGCTACGCGCTTGCGGTGTCGGGGTCGTGGCGCGACCACGGTGCCGCCTCCCCGGCGACGGGGGCCTCGCCCTGGCCGGTCACCTCGTGGCCGTCCTACGCGGTCGGGACGGTGCTCGACGGGGTGCGCGCGCTCGTCGAGCGGGCCACGGGCAACCCGCGCGGCGACGTCGTCGGCAGCCGCCGGGTGCCCGAGGCCCGGTGGCTCGAGCTGGTCGCCGCCGTGGCGGACGACGTCGTCGACCTCGACGGCACCGTGCACGAGGGCACGACCGTGCCGATCGGGTCCCGTGGCGAGCGCGAGCTGGTCCTCACCCGCGGCGGCTACCTCTACGCCTTCGCCAACGACGCCTGGACCGGCTACGGCTCCAACCGCGGTGCGGTGACGCTGCGGGTCGCGCGGCTCGGCTGACCCCGTCCACCCGGTCGGCTCAGCCCCTGCTCCCGCGCACGTCACGGCGAGGTTGTCCCTCGGTCGTGTGAGTTCCGAGATCGGGCCGTTATCGAGTCGTGACATCACTCGTTGGTCGACTCAAGGGAACGCCGCGTCACGTTCCCGGACGTCCAGGGTCTGCGACCCCGTGCGTCGACCACGCTTCCCACCCTGACGCGAGAGGTTCCCGAACATGGGCACGCACTCCGCCCGCCGCTCCGGCGGCGCCATGACCACCGTCGCGAGCCGCGGGCTCTTCACCGCCACCGCCGCGTTCGCGCTGGTCGGCGGCAGCGCCGGCATGGCGTTCGCCGGCGAGGCCCCGTCGCACGGCCACGAGAGCTCGAGCGACAGCGAGCACGGCAGCGAGCACAAGAGCAGCGAGAGCTGCGAGATCCCGATCGTCGACAAGAGCGGCGAGACGGTCGACCACGTCGCGAACGCCGCGACCGGCAACGCCACGGCCTCGACGCTCGAGACCGTCAACGCCGCGAGCAAGCCGGTGCACGACGCCGCCTGCCCGCCGGCGAAGGAGATCCTCGGCGCGGTCGACAGCAGCGTGCCCGGCGCCTCGCAGGCCTCGAGCACGGTGCAGTCCACGGTCGACACCCTGGCGGGCTCCGTGCCCGGCGGGTCGGACGGCGGCGACTCCGAGTAGGTCGCACCGCACGCAGGACCCTCACGGCCCGGGTGGCATCCCCGAAACGCCACCCGGGCCGTGTGCTGTCCGGGGTCGGATCCTCCCGACCGCGGAGCCGCGTCGGCCCCGGCCCGTCGGGGGTCGGGCCGGGGCCGTGCGGCGCCGGGGAGCGGAGTCTTTCCGGGAGGCGAGCGGGTGCTCCGCTCAGCGCACGCTGTGCGTGCGCCGGCTGCGGGTGTTCGCCTCGAGCTGCTGGCGCCAGAGCTCCCAGGTGTCGGGGTCCATCGACTGGCCCGCCGGCGGGGTGTGCGGGGCGCGCGGACCGGGCAGCGCGAGCTGGCGCCCGGTGGTGATGGCCGGGAACTGGCCGGTCAGCGGCTTCCAGGGCCAGGCGCTGCGGACCGCGCGGGACCGGTGGAAGCCCAGGCCCATGATGAAGCCGAAGATCAGGTGACCGATCAGCGACAGCGTCAGCGTCACCCAGGTCAGCGGGAACATCATCGTCTGTCCCCGCGGCGCGATCGCGACCGTGCCGATGAGGCCCGCCCACACCGGGAACACCGAGAACGCGACGGCCGCCCCCACGACGGCGCGCCGGGACCAGCTCTGCATGCCGACCGCGCAGGCGAGGGCGAAGAACGTGATCCCGATGCCGCCGCCGTCGCCGATGTAGCGCCACAGGTAGCCGACCACGGCGCCGGAGGTGAGGTCGTCCGGATTGCCGGTGATCCAGGTGCCCATGGTCGGGATGAAGTCGGCCCACCAGCCGAAGACGTGCACGGTGGTCAGGCGGAACCCGTCGTAGATCGCGCAGCCGACGACGCCCCACCACATGCCGCTCGCGACCACCCGGTCCCCGCCGTGCGGGGCGAGGACGGTCAGCGCCACGATGGCCGTGGCCAGCGGGATCACGAGGATGCCGGCCGAGTACTGCATCTTGATCACGCCGAAGACGTGCGCGGAGATCGCGAGGAGCGGCAGTGCCGCCAGCAGCAGGTGCAGCCCGATCCGCACCAGCCCGGCGCCGTCACGGAGCCCGGGGACACTCGTGGCGGCCGGACCCGGCCCCGCGGTGGGGCGCTCCGGCGTGGTCGTCGTGTTCATCGCCGGGAACGCTAGGGAAGCGCCTGGCCACGCACGGCGAACCTGAGAGACCCTGAGGACACCGACGCCCACGCGCCGCCGGGACGCGACGACCGGCCGGGCTGCTCACCCGTTCGGCCTACCTCACGCGACGACCGGGGCGAGGCCCTTTCAGGTCCCGATCCACGCCCCGGACGCGGCGACGACCCGCACGGGACGCGCGCCGAGCGGGGCGGTCCGACGACCCTCCGCGAGCCCGCCCGCCGCCCGTCGGACCGGTCGTCGACGCCGCGCCGACACCGGGCCGTGACCTCACCGCGATCCGACCCGGACGTTCTGGACAGCGCGGAAAGGGACCCCGGCAACCCGGTTGGCCGCCTGTGCAGGCAGGATGGAGCAGCCATCCGCCGCTATGAGGACGCCGTTCGGCCCAAGGGGTCGCTCGGGAGCACGCTTCGGTCACGGTCGGGTGACAAGCTGTTCATGAACGAGCACGATCCGTACGGCCGCGCGACAGGTGGAGGGCTCACCGGTCCGGACCGACCCGGAGGACGCCCTCGATGACCGACGTGGTGACCCACGCCGACCCCTCGCCCGGCGACGGGCGCCGCCGCGCCCGCGGGCACCGGGCGCAGCGTGGCCTCCGCACGCCGGGTAGCGGCCCTTCCGCCCATCGCGCGACAGGTCACCACGACACGGAGACGGTGTCCAGCGACGGCGGTTCCGCGGCGCGTCACCGCCGGGCCGCGGAGCCGGTCACCGCCGAGCCGGCCGCCGAGCCCGTCGGCACCGGGCGCCACCAGTCCCCGGGCGGCCGGCTCGCGTTCGATCCGTCGACCGGCAGCTGGTCGTACCGCGGGGACAGCGGGGATGCCGACGCCCCGACCGTCGAGACCCCCGTGAGCGCCCCGGCGGCCGTCCCCCACGCCGCGGGACCGCGGACCGGCGGCCACCGGGCCCCGGAGCCGGCTCCCGGCGACGCGCCGCGCGTCACCGGGCCCCGCACCGGCAGTCACCGGGCGCCGGAGACCACCGAGACGGTCACGGCGACGGCCGCACCGGCCCCGACGTCGTCGGCGGTGGCGCCCGTGACGCCGACCGGTCCCTGGTCCCCGGGCCCGCGCACCGGCGGCCACCGGGCACCGGAGACCCCGGCATCCGTGACCGCCGCGCACAGCGCCCCGGCCGAGCCGCGGACCACCCAGCAGCGGTTCAGCGAGCAGCGGACCACCCAGCAGCGGACCACCGAGCACCGCGTCAGCCGGCACCGCAGCGCCGACACCGGCCGTCCCACCGTGACGCCCGCCGCCACACCCGCCGTCACACCCCTCGCCGAGCCCGACGAGGCCGACGCGGCCGACGAGGCCGCGACCACCACCGTCCGCGCCACCCCCGACGAGGCCAGGACCACCACCGTCCGCGCCGCGGAGACGACGGCCACGAGCATCGGGCGCCCCGGGGCGCACGGCCGTCGCAGCGGTCCCGGCACCGGCGCGACGAGCGTCGTCAGCAGCACGGCCGGTGCGCACGGCACGACCGGCCCGTCCCACGCCGCGGCGCGCCGCAAGGGCCTGCCGTTGCGGGCGACGATCGGCCTGATCGGCGGCGGCGGGGTGGCCGCGCTCTTCGCGCTGACCTCGGTCGGCTCGCCGCTCGTCCCGAGCGCCCCGGCCGAGCAGATCCCGACGGCCTCGGCGCCGGCCGGGCTCTTCGAGCGCGCCCCCGATGCCGCGACGGCGCCGCCGGCCCTGCCCGTCGCGCCGCCCGCGAGCTCGACGACCCCGGCGGCGCAGGGCCCGGCCCCGGTGATCGGTGCGCTGTTCGACCTCGCCGCCGGGAGCCTGAGCGAGCTGTTCGACAACAGCGGCGACAGCGGTCTGGTCGAGAACGGGAGCAAGCCCCGGATCGTCGACAACCCCGACGCCCCGGGCCGGCAGGCGTGGCAGTTCGCGCTCGGCCCCGGCGGCAAGCGCAGCGAGGTGCTGCCGCAGGGCCCGGGGACGGAACCGCGGGACGGCGACGAGCAGTACGTCCGCTACACCGCCCGCCTCTCCGACGACTTCCCGACGAACACCGGCAGCTGGCAGCTGCTGCTCCAGTGGCACCACGCGCTGCCGAGCGGCTCGCCGCCCCTGGCCCTGCAGGTGACGCAGGGCCAGCTGATGATGGTCAGCAACGGGGACGACATGCGCTCGATCGGCGCGGTCCGTCCGGGCGACACGATCGACCTGACGATGCACATCCGGTTCTCCCAGGACCCGTCACAGAGCTCGGTGACGGTCTGGCGCGGCGGTCAGGCCACCGGTGTCACCGACTGGAGCCCGCGCCAGGGCACCATGAGCACGGCCTCGGCGTACATGAAGATGGGCATGTACCGGGACCCGAACATCCGCCAGGGCGGCTCGGTGCTGGTCACCGACCTGAAGATCGGGCGCGACGCCCGCGGGATCGGCGGCCTCGGGCCGCGTCCCGTCGACTGACCCTCCTCACGCCCCACCGGCACCCGGCGACCTAGCCTGGCTCGATGCCCCGCGTCCCCGACCTCGTCGCGGGACACCCGGATCCGGAGCTCGAGCCCCGCCGGTCGGGACCGCGCCGGGTCCTGGGGGTCGTCGGCGCGCTCGTGCCCGTGGTGCTGGCCGCCGTGGTGCTCCTCCCGGACCTCCTCGGCGGCCTCGACCACCACCTGCCCTTCGCGGTGTTCGCCGCCCTGCGCCCCGCACTCAGCGTCGGGATCGCGGCGGTGGTGCTGGCCGTCGTCGTCGTGCGGCTGGTCCGGCGGCGCCGGCCCCGTCGCCGGGCAGCGACCGTCGGCCTCGTGGGGGTCGCGGTCGTGGTCGCGGTGGCCGCGTCCTTCGTCGTGCCGCGGGCGGTCCCCGGCGAGGCGCCGCCGCCGGGCGGGACGCCGCTGACCGTCCTGGAGCTCAACGCCTTCGAGGGCCACGCCGACGTCGGTGCGCTCGCGGCCGTCGTCCGGCGGGAGCGCCCGGACATCGTGGTGCTGCCCGAGGCGGGCGAGCTGTTCCGCTCCCGGATCGCCGCGCTGCTGCCCGACTACCGGTCGTGGACGAATGTCCCGCCCCGGGCGGCCGACGTCCGGGGCATCACCGTGCTCACGGCGCCCCGGGCGGGCGACGTCACCGCGCGCACGATCTCGGACGCGCCCGGCTCCCCCACCGACACGCGCTACCCGTGGGCCGAGCTCACCGGCGGCATCCTCGGCCCGGTGCACCTCGGCGCGGTGCACGTCGTGTCGATCGTCCCGGGCTGGATCTCCTACTGGCCCGAGGAGCTCGAGCTGCTGTCGCGCTGGTGCTCCCGGGCGGAGGGGCCGGCCCTGGTCGTCGGCGACTTCAACGCGACCCCGGACCACTCGGCGTTCCGGTCGGGCACG
Organism: Actinomycetospora sp. C-140; assembly: GCF_054796175.1. Classification (NCBI taxonomy): domain Bacteria; kingdom Bacillati; phylum Actinomycetota; class Actinomycetes; order Pseudonocardiales; family Pseudonocardiaceae; genus Actinomycetospora; species Actinomycetospora sp. C-140. Next base: position 239,018 of record NZ_JBTWNF010000009.1, read on the forward strand.
CAGGGGTGCACGGACGCCGCGGCCGCGCGCGGCGAGAGCCTCACCGGCACCTGGTTCTCCGGCGTGCCCCGGGCCGTCGGCGCCCAGATCGACCACGTCCTGGCCAGCGGCGGCCCGCAGGCCCGCGACGTCACCGTGATCGACGTCCCGGGCTCGGACCACCGCGCGCTGCTGGTGAGGCTCCGCCTCGCGTGAGCGCTTCCGCGTGCCCGATCACGCGGACGTGCTGACGAGCCCGCAGGGCACCTCAGGACGCGCGGTACGAGGGCGCCGGGAGGGCGTGGGCGTGCCGGGGGCGCACGGGGCGTCCGTGCAGGTCGTGGTGGCCGCCGACCAGCCCGCACCACGAGCACGGCGGGCCGCTGGCCAGCACCACGACGGGCGCGGGGTCGGCCGCCGCGGCGGCAGCGTCCTCGCCGGCGGTCCGGCGCGCGCGGATCGCGCGCAGCAGCCGCCGGAACGCGAACCGCAGGACACCGACCACGACGACCGCGGCGACGGCGACCAGCGCGAGCCACTTGAACAGGAGCACCGCGCAGAACGCGATGAGCAGGCCGACCACGGCCGTCGTCACGCGCGGGTCAGGCTCCACGCGGGCGAGGGTACGTCGGTCGAGGGACACCGGGCCGTCACATCCACCCCGCGTGTCCCTGCGTGATCATGGACCACTCGAACGCGGGGCGAGTGCCGGTCACGGAGCGGTGAGGGCCCCAGGCACGAGAAAGCCCCGCGGGCCACCGGGTCGGGGGTCCGGTGGCCGCGCGGGGCACAGGGGATGTCGTCGGCGCCCGGATCGCTGTTACACGGCGCGCGGAGAATTCTCGTCCGGGATCTCCGGCCAGGAGACGGTGCGGGTCAGGACGCGGACGCCGTCGGGCGTGCGGCCGCCGGCCAGAGCCGCCGCCCGCACGCAGAACTCCACCCAGAGCAGGTACTGGATCTGCTTGGCCAGCCCGAGCCGGCTGTAGAGGACGTCGGCCACGACGTCGCCGGCCCGGGCCCAGGTGGTGATCCCGAACTCGAGGTCGTCTCCCAGGTCGCGGGCGGCGAACTCGATCTGCCCGGCCTCGAGGTGCCCGGTCAGCGTGCCGAGCCGGAACGCGGTCGGCTCCCGGGACAGCACGCGCACCGGCCCGTCCCACGGCCCGGGCATGCGGACCACCAGCTCCTCGCCGACCCGCATCGCCCCGCTCGCCGCGACGTAGTCGAAGCGCGCGACGCCAGGCACGACGGCGCGGTTCATGTCCCGCGCGAGGGCGTCGACGAGGTCGGGCGCGCTGCGCTGCGCGCCGACGACCCGGACCCGGAACTCGCGGTGGAGCGCGGGCCCGTGCCCGGCCTCGAGGGGCTGGTCGCGCGGGGTGGCGTCGACCAGGTGGGGCGGCAGGTCGCGGTGGTCGCCGACCTCCTCGACGACGTGCACCGCGACGTCCGGGCGCACGCAGCGCCACAGCATCCCGGCGACGCCGCGCGGGAGCCGGGTCAGCATCAGCGCCTCGCGCAGCACCTGCCGGGGCCCGGGGACCCAGTGCGAGGTGCCGAGCGAGGGATCCGCGGACTCCATGACGCTGGCATACCCGCAGGCCCGACGAGATCACCGCGCGGCGCCCGTGACGGCCCTGACGTAGTCCTGCCGCGTCACCCCCGACGCCGGGTCGTTCAGCACGCCCTCGAAGGCGAGGAAGAAGGCCAGCAGCGAGCAGCCGCGGGCGTACGCGGGGCTGCGCCGGATCTGCTCGCTCTCGGAGTCGCTGGTCGCCGTCCCCCCGGTCTCCGCGGCCGGCGGGCCCGGGTTCTCGCCCACCGCCGCCAGCCCGGCACGAGCGGCCTGGGCGCGGGCGAAGCGCAGGTTCGACCAGTTCTGCACGGGCGTGCCCGCCTGCACGCTCGTGGTCGCGTCCGATGCGGTGCACGTGTCCTGCGGCGGGGTCAGCGACCGCGCGGTGACCGCGGTGGCGTCGTCGACGCCGGTGAGGTCGACCACCACGGGCCCGGCGACGTTGCCCGCGAGCACCGGGAACTGGTCGACGTAGTAGAGCCCGCGGCCGAGCGAGCCGTCGCGGTCGCCGGTCCCGTCGAGGCGGGCGTTCGCGGCGGCCGTGAGGTCGGCGGGCAGCACCCCCTTGCCCGGCGACGGGACGTGCACCGCCCCGCCGTACCCGGCCGCGCGCAGGGCGTCGGCCTGGCCCTTGATCGCGTAGAGCAGCGAGCGGGAGTACCAGAGGAACCAGTTCTGGACCATCGCCGCGCTGACGGTCGTCCCGTTCCAGGTCGCCTGTCCCGGCTTCCAGCCCGGCATCGGGGTCCTGGGTGTCCCGGTGGCGAGCCCGGTCCCCTGCTGCGGTGCGGGGCCGAAGGCCCACCAGCTCTGGAGGAACCCGTCGCCCGCCTCGTTCGGGCCCGGGAAGCCGACCTCACCCGCGGTGCTCGTGCCGACGCGGATGCCGTCGAGGCGCGCCGAGGGCAGGTCCGCGACGATCCGGCGGAGGTAGTCGGCCTGGGCGCTGCGCACCGCGGAGGAGAAGACCGTGTCGATGGCGCCGGTGGTGGGGCTCTTGCCGCGCTGGTCGACGAGCGCGGCGCCGGAGAGCGCCCGGACCCAGCCCGGCGGGTACTGGGTGCCGGTGCCGAGGACGACGCGGATCCCGGCGTTCAGGCACGCGGTGACCCGGTTCCGGAGGTCGGTCACGTAGGCGGTGTTCACGCTCCCGGCGCCGCTCGGCAGGTAGCGGTCCCAGTAGGCCTCGACCTCGACGAGCCCGATGCCGGCCGAGCGGTTGGCCGCGATGTCCGACGCCGAGCACGAGGACGCGACGAGGCCCCACGCGGGTTCGGTGGCGGCCCGCGCCGGCGGTGGGCGGACGCCGAGCAACAGCAGGGGGACGAGCGCGGACAGGGTGACGACGGCGGTGGTCACGCGGGTGCGGGTGGGCCGGGCGGGGCCGGCGGTGTCGATGAGGCGCATGACGAGCCGAGTGGCACGCCATCACGTCGAACTCACACGACGGCGGGTCGCACCAACCGCTCGGCCCAGCATGAATACGCCGAAGAACCAACGAACGTTGGTCCGAACGGCCGGATCAGGAGACGCTCGAGGCAGTGGGCTCGGCACCCGCGCGGCGACGGGTCTCGCAGTGCTCCTTGAGGTCGCCGGCGAGCGTGTGCAGGTGGCCCTCGACGGTGCGGGCCGTGAGCCGCGCGACCGTGACGCCCAGCCAGCCGGTGCGCTCGTGCGTCACGACGAGCCGGGTGCGGGCGCTCTCCCCGGCGGGGCTCAGCGCGAAGCGCACCCGGGCCGTGCCGCGGACGCCCTCTCCGTCCAGGGCGAAGCGGTGCCGCCGGGGCTGGAACTCCCCCACCCGCCAGGTGCGCTCGGGCACCCGGGGGACGCGCAGGTGCACGGCCCCGCCGAGCGTCAGCGACCCACCGCCCATGAGCACCGACTCGCGCACCGCGGTGGTCCAGCGCGCCCATCGGTTGACGTCGGTGAGGACCGCCCAGACGTGGTCCGGGCAGGAGTCGATGTCGACCGCGATCTCGCAGCGCATGCCTCGCCTCTCCGATGAGACCTGACCCGCGGCGCACGCTGTGTCGACGGCCGCCCCGACGCCCACCCACGGTAGGCGGCCGTCGCTGCGCAGACCAGCCCGCCCCCCGGCCCGGACGGCTCGGGCGGCCTCAGGCGGCCTCGCGGCGGCCGAGGCCGATGCCGGTGAGGCCGGCGCGGCGCAGGGTGGCGGGGTCGAGCAGGTTGCGGGTGTCGACGACGGTGGGCTGCTTCATCACCCCGGCCATCGCCGACCAGTCCAGCTGCCGGAACTGCGGCCACTCGGTGAGCACCACCAGCGCCTCCGCGCCCTGGGCGGCCTCCACCGGGTCCGACACCACCGGCACCCCGTCGATCTCCCCGTTCACCATCCCGGGCACCGTCTTGTCCGGGTTGTCCGGGTCCGCCACCAGCGCCGGGTCGTAGGCCACCAGCTCAGCGCCGGCCTGCCGCAGCAGCGCCGCGATCGCCAGCGCCGGCGAGTCCCGCAGATCGTCGGTGCCCGCCTTGAACGTCAGCCCCAACAGCCCCAGACGCACCCGGGTCAGCGACCCCGCCTTCCGGCCCGTCACCGCCTGGCGCACCTTGTCCACGATCCGCTGCCGCTGCCGGGTGTTGGTGTCGATCGTCGCGCGCAACAGCCGGAACTCGAAGTCCGCCGCATCCGCCACCTGCAGCAACGCGTGGGTGTCCTTGGGCAGACACGACCCGCCCCACCCCGGACCCGGCGACAGGAACGCCTGCCCGATCCGCCGGTCGTAACCGATCCCCTCGGTCACATCACCGATGTCCGCCCCGACCCGCTCGCACAGCTCGGCCATCGCGTTCACGTACGACAACTTCATCGCCAGGAAGCAGTTCGCCGCGTACTTCATCAGCTCCGCCGACGCCGCATCCGTGAGCACCGTCGGCGCCCCCAGCCGCGCGTACAGCGCCGCCACCCGCTCCGCGGCCTCCGCCGCGTCACACCCGACCACGATCCGGTCCGGGTTCAGGAAGTCGTGCACCGCCGAGCCCTCACGCAGGAACTCCGGGTTCGACACCACCGACACGTCCGCGCGGTCCAGCAGCTCCGCGGTCCGCGCCGCCGTGCCCACCGGCACCGTCGACTTGTTCACCACCACCGTGCCCGACCCCAGCAGATCGCGGGTCTCCTCGACCACCGCCTCCACCGCCCGCAGATCGGCCACCCCACCCACACCCATCGGCGTCGGCAGGCACAGGAACACGATCTCCGCGTCCAGCTCGCCACGACCATCACCGGGGAAGCCGGTCACCGCGCTCGAGGCCCCCACCACGAACGACAACCGCCCCGCCGACACCTGCTCGATGACCAGCTCCGCCAGCCCCGGCTCCACGATGTCCACCACACCCCGGCGCAGCCGCTCCACCTTCGCCGCGTCGATGTCGCCACACACCACCTGGTGACCCAACGACGCCAGACACGCCCCCGTCGTCAGCCCCACATAACCGGTCCCCACCACAGCCACCCGGCGCGTGAACACGGCGATCCCCCTCGCGTACTCGGATGTCGAGCTCGATCGAATCAGCCCCACACGCTGCCAGATCACGCTCCGCGCCCGGGTGCCCGGTCCGGCAGCTCACACCCGGAGCTGACAGGGTGCGCGGGCGTGGCACCCGAGCCGGTCGACCTCCGCGGGTCCGAGGAGACGCTGCTGATCACGCTGTACCTGCGCGAGCGGGACGCGGCGTCGGCGCACCCGATCCTGGGCGACCCGTTCGCCGGCCCCGCCCTGGCCCGCGTGGCGTACGGCTCCGGGGCCTGGCAGTGGTTCAGCTCGGACACCGCGACGATCAACGCCCGCGCGAAGTGCCTCGACACCTGGGCCGCGGCGTTCCTCGCCGACCATCCCGACGGGCAGGTCCTGCACCTCGGCTGCGGCCTGGACAGCCGCCCGCTGCGCCTCGCGCGGCCGCCCGGGTCGCGCTGGCTCGACGTCGACGTGCCCCGCGTCGCCGATCTGCGTCGCCGGGTCTACGACCTGCCCGACGATGTCGAGACCGTCGCGGCGTCGGTCGGCGACCCCGGCTGGTGGGACCGCGTCGACGGCGACCGGCCGACGCTGGCGCTGGCCGAGGGCCTGTTCATGTACCTCGCGCCGCCCGAGGTGCACGACGTCGTCGACCGCCTGCTGGCCCGCTGCGCGAGCGGGGCCCTCGCGTTCGACGCGGTGCCGGGCTGGATCGTGCCGGCGTCCAACGCGACCCTCGCGGCGTTCCGGCTCGACGCCCGCTTCCGGTGGGGGTACGACGCGTCGGCGTTCCGGGCCCGCTACCCGCAGCTGCGCGAGCGCGACGACGTGACGGTCACCGAGCTCGCCGCCGCGGCCACGACCGGCCCGAGGCACGCGCTGTACCGCGCCGCGGACCTCGTGCCCTACCTCCGCGACGCGATGCGGCTGCACCGCTACACGTTCTGAGGGGCCCCCGTCGTCCGGCGCCGGTCGAGCAGCGTCTCGAGCAGGAGGAAGACGACGAGCGACGCCCCGAGCAGCGGGACCACCACGCCCACCGCCACGGTCGCGGCCACGACCAGGACGCGCAGGCCGACCGGCAGGGTGCGCAGGACGCCGTCGGCGGGCACGTGCCCGGGCCGGCGGCCGGGGCCGCGGCGGACCCACAGCACCAGCCCCCAGACGACGACGCACGCGAGCCCCAGGGCGAGGGCGGCGAGCACGATCTGGTTGGCGAGGCCGAAGAGATAGCCCATGTGCGCGTCGATGCCCCACGTGGCGAGCTTCGCCGCGAGCGGCCAGTCGTCGCCGCGCACGACGTCGGTCACCTGCCCGGTGGCGGGGTCGACGGCGATGGCGTCGTGGTGCTCGGGCCACGTGCGGTCGACCTGGCTGACCGTCGTCGCGGCGCCCGGCCCGTCGCCGGGGGTGATCTCGAGCCGGCCGTCGAGCCCGAACTCGGCGGCCGACCGCGCGGCGACGTCGAACGAGGCGGAGGGCACCTCGCGCGGCGGGGTCGTGCCGGCCGCGCCGCCGTGGTCGGCGTGGTCACCGGCGGTGGGTGTGGGGGCGGTCGCCCCCGGCAGCGCCGTCGTGGGCTCCGGGGTCTCCCAGGAGAGCTGCTCGCGCAGGGCGCTGATGTTGTCGCCGGCGTAGGTCGACCACGTCAGCCCGGTGGCCGAGAGGAACAGCAGCCCGGCCGCCGCCCAGAGCCCGACGACGGCGTGCCACGACAGCAACCGGGCGCGGCGCCCGCCGGAGACGCGGGGGACGAGGAGGGCACTCGCGCGGCGCGGGAGCGGAGTGGAGCTCGACCCATCGGCTCGGCGGCGCCGGCGGACCAGCCCGATCCAGAGCGCCAGGCCGGCGAGGACCAGCACCCACAGCCACGACGCGGCCAGCTCGGTGTAGAGCCGCCCGGCGTCGCCGAGGTGCAGGTTGCGGTGCAGCTGGTCGACCCAGGCGCGCAGCGGCATCGCCTGGCCCGAGCCGTAGGTCTCGAGCACCCCGCGCAGCGCGCCGGTGTGCGGGTCGACGAACGCGGTGCGGTAGTACGACTCGGGCAGGGCCGGGTCGGTCGCGATGACCTGCGTCGTGTCGGTCGGCGTCGCGCCCGGGCGCACGGCGTGCAGGTCGGTGCCGGGCATCGCCCCGAGGCCGGCGCGCACCTGCTCGGACAGCGGCACCTGGGCCGGCGACGCCGGCACGGTCAGCTCGTCGCGGTAGACCACGGGCTCGAGCGACGGCATCAGCGTGTAGACGAAACCGGTCAGGGCGGCGACCAGCAGGAACGGCCCGACCAGCACACCGGCCCAGAAGTGGATGCGCAGGACGAGGGGCCGCAGCAGGGTCCAGGTGCCCGGGCGTCCGGCCGTCGTCGGGGCGTGCGAGGTCTGCTGGTCGACGCTCACGGTCGAGGGCCTTTCGGGGAGCGGGTGTCTCGCCGGTGGACTCAGTGGACGAGGAGCATGAACGCCATGCCGGTGCCGGTGACGGCCTGGCAGCCGAGCTGCACGGCGGAGGAGTCGACGACGCGGCCGACCCGCGCGAGGGTGCCGACCGGACCGCCGGCTCCACCGGCCGCGACCGCGACGGTCGTGGACGACCGCACCATCGCGCCGACGGTGACCGCGGAGTGCACGAGCAGGTACACCGCGAGGGCCGCGCCGAGCGCCGACAGCGCGAGCGGCGGCGGCGCGTCGTGGCCGGCGTGGGCGGCCGTGTCCATCCCGGGCATGCCCGCCATGCCCGCCACACCGGTGGCCGCGCCGGCGGTCGGGACCATCGCCACGTACATGACCACCATCGCGGCGTTGGACAGCAGCAGGTGGGTGGGGTGCGCGGCGCACCGGTCGCCGCCGACCGGTGAGCCGAGGGCCCGGTCCTGCCCCCGCAACGCCACGAGGCGCACCGCCCACGCCGCGCCCAGCACGCCGAACGCCACCGCACCCGCCACCGGCGGCACCGCGCTCATCGTCGCGGGCAGCACCATGACCGCCATCCCGAGGCCCATCAGCACGTGGTTGGCCTCGGCGGCCGCGGCGGGGCCCTCGTGACGGCCGCGCCGGCGCCAGAGGCTCACCGTGCACAGCGCGGCGGCCGCCAGGAACAGCGCGGCCAGCGCCGCGGCGACGGGTGCGGGGGCGCTCATCGTGATCCGGCTCCGGCGAGCAGGTCGTCGAGGACGCCGTTCCGGGCGTCGTCGACGATCACGGCGAGCTGCGCGACGCTCATCCGGATGGCCTGGCCGAAGTCGTCGGTGATGACGACGCGGCGGTCCTCGTCGGCGGCGGGGTCGAGGTAGAGCTCGGGGCAGCCACAGGAGCACTGGCCGCAGAACGTGGTGACGTGCTGCAGGCCGGCGGTCGGGTCGGCGGTCATCGCGGTCCTCCGTGAGCTGTCGCGGGCGGGGCTGACGGTACGACGCGGGAACCCCGCCGCAGCCTTCTCACCTTGCCGCCCCGGCATCCTCGACCGGAAGGACCAGCGTTCTCAGGCGGACGCCGGTTCCTTCTCAGGCAGAGGTCGGAAGGCGCAGCACAGGTGGTCATGGCGGTGCTCCTCGGGGGCTCCTCGGATCTCCCGCCGGGCGGGGGCCTACCGTCGAGGGCACGGTAGGGACCGCGGGCACCACGACCACCCCCGTTTGTCGGGACGGTCACGGGTGGGAACTCCGGGCGGTCCCGCGACGACGGGCTCTGCGTGCGGCGCGGGATCCCTGCTCGGCGGCACGGACGAGGAGACACGGTGGACGACGCCCGGATCACCGAGCTGGCGCTGCGGGCCCGCGACGGGCACCGGGACGCCGCCGGGGAGTTCGTGGCCGCCACCCAGCAGCAGGTGTGGCGGCTGCTCGTGCACCTCGCGGACGCCACGGTCGCCGAGGAGCTCGCCCAGGAGACCTACGAGCGCGCCCTGGGCTCCCTGCGGCGCTACCGGGGCGAGGCGCCGGCCCGGAACTGGCTGCTCTCGATCGCCCGCCGGGTGGCCGCCGACCACCTGCGCCGCCGCGCCCGCCGTCCCGTCAGCCCTGCCGAGCCCGCGGAGGACGACCGCCCCGTCGGCCGGGCCCCGCGCGCCGATCCCGCCGAGTCGGTCGCCGTCCGGGACGCCCTCGACGGGCTCGCCGCCGACCGGCGCGAGGCGTTCGTGCTCACCCAGGTCGTGGGCCTGAGCTACGAGGAGGCCGCGGCCGTGTGCGGGTGCCCGATCGGCACCATCCGCTCCCGGGTCGCCCGCGCCCGCGCCGACCTCGTCGACGCCCTCGGCGAGCCGCCCGTCACCGAGCGTCCCCCTCGCTCCGGGTGAGCGGGAACCACACGACCCCCGGCGACGACCAGCACGGCATGGACTGCGACCGGTGCCGGGAGGCGATGTCGGCCGCGCTGGATGGTGAGTCCGACGCCGCCGAGCAGGCCCGCGTCGACGCGCACCTCGACGGCTGTGCGGCCTGCCGGGCGTGGCGGCGTGACGCCGAGGTGGTGACCCGGCGCGCCCGCACCGGCGTCGCCGAGCCCGGGCCCGACCTCGTCGCGCTCGTCCTCGACGCCGCGCCGGGCCCGCGGACGCGCTGGCGGGGGACGGCGGCGAGGGCGGGGCTCGCCGTCGTCGGCGCCCTCCAGGCCGTGCTCGGGCTGACCTCGCTGCTCGGGGCGTCGATGCACCACGACGCGATGGCCGACCCGCTCATGGTGCTCGGCGCCGGCATGGCCCACGCGACCCACGAGAGCGCGGCGTGGAACCTCGCGCTCGGCGTCGCGTTCCTCGCCGGGGCGCTGTGGACCCGCCACCTCGCCGGCCTGCTGCCCGCGCTCGGCGCCTTCATCGCGGTGCTCGCGGTGCTCAGCGTCGTCGACCTGCTCGCCGGGCGCGTCGAACCCGCCCGCGTAGTCTCGCACGTCGTCCTCGTCGTCGGCTTCCTGCTCGGCCTCGCCGTGGTCCGCGCCGCCCCGCGCTCCGGCCCCGCGCCGACCCCGGGCGGACGGTGGTGGGCCCGCAGTGAGAGCCCCGTCGCCCCGCCCGGCGCACCGGCGCCCGACGTCCCACGCTGGGAGCGTGAGTCCGACGTCGCGTGAGCCCGACCGCTCGCCGGCCGCGGCCGCGCCGGGTGGAGGTGGAGCGAAGGACGCCCTCGCTGCGTCCGGCGCAGCGGAGGACGCCCTCGGTCCGCACCCGGCGCGCGCGATGCTCGCCGGATCGCTGGTGCTCGTCGGGGTCGCCGTCGTCGGCGTGGTCCTCGCCCGCGGCGGTGCGCCCTTCACCGCGCTCGGGATCGGCGAGCCCCCGGCCGCGGTGCGGGTGGTGACGCCGCTGGCGCGGCTCGTGGTGCTGCTCGCCGGCGGCCTGTGCCTGGGCGGGCTGGCCGGGGCGCTCGTGGCGCGGCCCTCGACGGGCGGGGCACGGGCCCTGGGCGCGCAGGGCTACCGCGCGGTGCGCCTCGCCGGAGCCGCGGCGGGGGTGTGGGCGGTCGGCGCGCTGGTCGCGGCCGCGGGCACGGTGCTCGCGGGCACCGGCGGCGATCCGCGCGTCCTCGTCACCCCCGACGCGTTCCTGGAGGCGGCCGGTGCCCTCGAGGAGCCCGCCGGCTTCCTGGTCGCGGGCGTGACCGCCGCGGTCGTCGCCGTGGTGTGCCGGGTGACGCTGTCCTGGCGGACGGCCGCGGGCGCGCTGCCCCTGGCCGCGTTCGCGGTCGTGGCGCCCGTCGTCACGGGGGCGGTGGCGAGCGCGGGCGCGGGGCACGACATCGCCACCGACACGGCGACCCTCGGGGCCGTCGCGGCCGCCGTCTGGTTCGGCCTGTCCGCTCTCGAGACGCTCGCCCCGGCCCCGGACCGCGTCACGGCGACGCGGGCCCGCCCCGTCGCGCTCGCCGCTGCCGCGGTCGCCGTCGTGGGCACCGCCGTCACCGAGGTGGTCCTGGTCCGCGGGCAGTGGCTCACCGTGCACGGCGTGCTGGCGCTCGTCGCCCTCGCCCTGCTCGTGGTCGCGGCGGTGACGACGTCCCGCGCCCGGGTGCCGGGCACGACCGTCGCGCTCCCCCTGGTGCTCGCGGCCGGCGTCGGGGCGCTGCTGGCGGGCGAGCCGGCGCCCGCCCTGGCGGCGCCGACGACGATCCAGCAGACGCTGCTCGGCTACACCCTCGACCCGCCGACGGTGCTCGGCCTGCTCGGTCCCGGGCGCCTCAACGTGCTCTGGGCCGTCGTCGCGGTCGCGCTCGCGGGCGCCTACCTCGCCGGCGTCCGGCGGCTGCGCGCCCGCGGTGACGCCTGGCCGCCCGGGCGCACGACGGCGTGGCTGCTCGGGTGCGCGCTGCTGGTCTGGTCGACGAGCTCGGGGCTCGGCGCGCACGCGATGGCCACGTTCAGCGTGCACATGGGCGTGCACATGATGCTCTCGATGCTCGTGCCCGTGCTGCTCGTGCTCGGCGGGCCCGTGACGCTCGCGCTGCGGGCCCTGCCGGCACTGCCGTCCGGGGAGCGCGTGGACGGGCCGCGGGCCTGGCTGGTGTCGCTGGTCGAGGCGCCGTTCCCCCGGCTGCTGACCCACCCGGTCGTCGCGCTCGTGCTGTTCGTCGGGTCGTTCTACGCGCTGTACTTCTCGCCGCTCTACGCCGCGGCGCTGCCCTACCACTGGGCGCACCAGGCGATGTTCGTGCACTTCCTCCTGACCGGCTACCTGTTCTTCTGGCCGATCATCGGGGTCGACCGCGCGCCGCGCCCGCTGCCCCACCTCGGCCGGCTGGCGATGCTGCTGGCGTCGATGCCCTTCCACGCGTTCTTCGGCGTCGCGCTCATGAGTGCGGACACGCTCATCGGCGAGCAGTTCTTCCGCCAGCTCGCCCTGCCCTGGGTGCCGGACCTGCTCGCCGACCAGAGCCTCGCCGGCGGCATCGCCTGGGCCTCCGGCGAGGTGCCCCTGCTCGTCGTGCTCATCGCCCTGCTCGTGCAGTGGTCGCGGGCCGACCAGCGTGACGCCGCCCGCCGCGACCGGCACGCCGAGCGCGACGGCGACGCCGAGCTCGCGGCGTGGAACGCGATGCTCGCCGACCTGTCCCGCGGGCGCTGATCCCCGACCCGTTCCCCGACCCGCGGGAACCGGGTGGCCCCCTCGGACGACAGGAACTCGCGGGCGAGCACACTCGGTGCGGCCCCGACACGAGGAGGATCCCCAGGATGGCCACGCGCTCGAAGCGCCCCACGACAACGCAGCGCAGCAAGTCCAGCATGCCCACGATCGTCGGCATCGCGGTCGTGGTGCTGGTCGCGGTCGTGGTCATCGGCGGCGTCCTGCTCTCCGGCAACGGCTCGGACAGCTCGGGCGGACAGGCGATCCCCGTCGCGCCGGCGCCCGCCCAGTACCAGACGTCCGTCGCGGGCGGCGTCGTCACGGCCGGCGGACCCGCCCCGCACACCATCGACCTCTACGAGGACGCGCTCTGCCCCGCCTGCCAGTCGTTCGAGCAGAGCTACGGCGAGCGCATGGCCCAGGCGATCGCGGCAGGGAAGGTCCAGGTGCGCTACCACCTGGTCGACCTGCTCGAGCAGCGCTCGAACCCGCCCGGCTACTCGTCGGCGGGCGGCAACGCGATGATCTGCGCTGCCGAGAACAACGCGTTCCCGGCCGTGCACACCAGCCTGTACGCCGCGCAGCCCACCGAGGGCGGCAAGCCGTACGACACCGGCCAGCTCGTCGACCTCGGCCAGCGCGCCGGCGCCGGACCGGGCTACGCCGACTGCGTCACCAGCGGCCGCCACGTCGGCGAGATCAACCAGAACTTCCAGGCGGCGTCCACGGACCCGGCCCTCCAGCGCCAGGGCTCCTTCGGCACGCCGACCATCGTCGTCGACGGCAAGCTCCTGCAGCAGCAGAACACCGGGGACCTCGACACGGCCCTGGGCTGAGCGCGCCCGCCCGTCCTGAGCGGAGGGCTCCTTCGGTCGATCTCGTCGACCGGAGGGGCCCTTCGCTCGTTCCGGGCAAGGGCACAGCACGGGCGCGGGAGCCCCGGCGCGTGGCCCTCGGGACGGAGATCACCAGCGCGTCATGCACGCGGATCCGCCGCGCGGTGTGGATGACGCGCCCCTGATCACCAGCCCGACCTGAGCGAACCGCGCGTTCGGCAGGCCAACGCGCGGTTCGATCATGCGCAGCGTGCCCCTCGGGCCCGCGCGGACCGCCCTCAGCGACCCCGCAACCGCATGCTCGACGACACGACGAGCAGCGACGACAACGCCATCGCCAGCCCCGCGAGCAGCGGGTTCAGCAGGCCGGCGACGGCGAGGGGCACGGCGGCGACGTTGTAGCCGAACGCCCAGCCCAGGTTCACGCGGATCGTGCGGTGGGTGGCGCGAGCGAGCGCGAGGGCCTCGGGGACGGCGGTGAGGTCGTCGCGGACGAGGATCACGTCGGCGGCCTCGAGGGCCACGTCGGTGCCGGTGCCGACGGCGAGGCCCAGGTCGGCGGCGGCGAGCGCGGGGCCGTCGTTGACCCCGTCGCCGACCATCGCCACCACGGCCCCCGCCGCGCGCCGGGACGCGAGGAACGCCAGCTTCCCCTCGGGCAGCACGCCCGCGACGACGTCGTCGATCCCCACGGCGTCGGCGACGGTCCGGGCCGCGCGCTCGTGGTCGCCCGTGAGCAGGACGGGGTGCAGGCCGGCCTGCCGCAGCGCCGCGACGGCGGGGGCGGCGCTGGGCTTGACGTCGTCGGCGAGCACCACCGCGCCTTGCACCGCGTCGTCCCAGCCCACGGCGACGACGGTGTGTCCGGCGGCCTCGGCCTGCGTCCAGTCGTTCAGCAGCGACGACGGCACCCCGGACGCGAACAGGTCCGGGCGCCCCACGGTCACCGTCGTCCCGTCGACGACCGCCCGCGCGCCGAGGCCGGGCAGCGCGGCGAAGTCGTCGGGCTCGGAGGGCACCTCGGAGGCCTCGGCGACGATCGCCGCCGCGATCGCGTGCTCCGACCCGCGCTCGACGGCGGCGGCGCGCGCCAGCACGACGTCGGGCGACGGACCCAGCACCGTCACCACGGCCATCCGCCCGGTGGTCAGCGTCCCGGTCTTGTCGAGCACGACGGTGTCGACCCGGCGGCTGGTCTCCAGCGCGTGGTGGCCCTTGAGGAAGATGCCTCGCCGCGCGCCGCGACCGGACGCGACGACCATCGCCATCGGCGTCGCCAGACCGAGCGCGCAGGGGCACGCGATGACGAGCACGGCCAGGGCCGGCGAGAACGCCCCCGCCACCCCGGCGCCCGCGAACCACCAGCCCAGCGCGGTCAGCACGGCGAGCACCACGACCGCGGGCACGAACCAGGCGGAGATGCGGTCGACGAGGCGCTGGACGTCGGCCTTGTCGGCGCGGGCCTCGCGGACCAGCCGCACCATGCCGGCCAGGGCGGTGGCCTCGCCGACCGCCGTGGCCTCGACCACCAGGCGCCCCGACGTCGCGACGGTGCCGCCGACCACCGCGTCGCCGACGGCGGCGTCCGACGGCACCGGTTCGCCGGTGAGCATGCTGCGGTCGACCGCCGAGGCGCCGGCGACGACCCGCCCGTCGGCCGCGACCTTCTCGCCCGGCCGCACCACGAACCGCATCCCGACCTCGAGCGAGGACACCGGGACCCGTCGCTCCGTGCCGTCCGGATCGAGCACCGCGACGTCGCGCGCCGCCAACCGCGCCAGCGCGGCCAGCGCGTCCCCCGACGCCCGGCGGGCGCGGCGCTCGACGTAGCGCCCGGCGAGCACGAACGTCGTCACCCCGGCCGCGACCTCGAGGTACACGGGGCCCGACGGGTGCAGCAGGAGCTCCCACGTGCTCCCGGCCGGCGCCTCCGGTGCCCCGAGCAGCACCGCCCCCAGCGACCACACCGTCGCGGCGACGATCCCCAGCGAGACCAGGGTGTCCATGGACGTCGTGCCGTGGCGCAGCCCCGCGAGCGCGCGGCGGTGCAACGGCCAGGCCGACCACAGGACGACCGGGGCCGCGAGCGCCGCGAGGACCCACGCCCAGCCGGGGAAGCGCAGCGAGGGCACCGCGGTCATCGCCAGGGCCAGGTCGGCCACGGGCACGAACAGCGCCGCGGCCACGACCAGCCGCCGCCACAGGTCGCGCAGCTCGCCGTCGTCCGCGGGCTCGTCGAGCTCCTCCGCCGGGGGCCGCGCCGGCCGGGCCGTGTAGCCCAGCCGCCCGACGGTCTCGACGACGGTCGCGGTGGTGACGTCCGGTCCCAGCACCACGCGGGCGCCCTCGCCGGCGAAGTCCACCGAGGCGCTCACGCCCTCGAGCCGGTTGAGCCGGCGCTCGATGCGGGCGGCGCACGCCGCGCACGTCATGCCGCCGATGTCGAGGTCGAGCACGGACCCGGTGTCGGGCAGCGTCGACGTCACAGGCCCACCAGACCCGCGGCCCAGGCGGGGAAGGTGGCCACGATCGCGACGACGATCGCCAGGTACCAGGCCGCGAGCCCCCAGCCGTGGTGGCGCAGCGCCGCCGGCGCGCCGCCGAGGAGCCCCGCGCGCAGGTTGTGCACGGTGGTGAACCAGAACATGGCGATGGTCGCGACCCAGGCGACCATGCACCACGGGCAGAGCGCGCCGATCACCACGAGGCTCTGGACGATCAGCCAGTGGATGAGCAGCAGGCCGAGCGTGGTGCCCGCCTGCAGGCTCCACCAGGCCCACCGCGGGAGCGCGAGGCCGCCGAGCACGAGGGCACCCATGGCCGCGGCGACAGGGAAGGTCAGCAGGCCCAGCACGGGGTTGGGGAACCCGAGCAGCGACGCCTGCCAGGTCTTCATGATCGTGCCGCAGGACAGCACCGGGTCGATGCTGCACGACGGGACGAAGGCCGGGTTCTCGAGCAGGGCGATCTTGTCGAGCAGCAGCACCAGCGCGACCACGGCGCCGACCAGACCACCCACGAGCAGCACCGCGCCGACCGCGCGGGTCGGCACCGCGACCTCGGCGCCGGAAGCCTCCGGAGCGTCGGGACCCACGTCGGAACGGGTGTCGGTCAGGTCCACCCCCTCATGGTCCCCCTGCCGGGCGGCGGGGGAGACGACGGGGAGGACGTCGGTGGGCTGCCCGCTCGCGGGGACAGACGGGGTCGTGGCCATCGCCCGTGCAGGTCGTCGGCGACCGTTCCGGAGTTCCCGCCCCGGGGACGTCACGGCGCCGACGTGGCGATGGCGGCGACGTAGTCGGCGAGGGTCACCCCGGAGCGATCGGTGTGCAGGTCCTCCTCGAAGGCGAGGAAGAAGGTCGCGAGGCCGCAGTCGCGGGCGTAGCCGGGCGCGCGCCGGACCTGTTCGGTCTCGGGGTCGGAGTCCGGGGAGCCGCCGGTGGTGTCGCCGGGCGGGCCCGCGTTCTCCCCGACCACCGGCAGACCGGCACGGGCCGCCTGGGCGCGCGCGAAGCGCAGGTTGGACCACCGTTCGACGCGCACCGTCGGCTCCAGCGAGTCCGTCGCGTCCTCGGGCTCGCAGGTGTCCTGCGGCGGGTCGAGCGCTCGCGCGCGGACCGCGCTCGCGTCGTCGACGGAGGTGAGGTCGACGACGACGGGGCGGGGCACGGCGTCGGCGAGCGCGGGCATGGCGGCGACGTAGTCGAGGCCGCGCTCGAGGGCCCCGTCGCGGCCGCCGTGCCCGTCGAGCAGCGAGCCCATCGCCACCGACCGGTCGGCGGGCAGGACCCCGCGGCCGGGCATCGGCACGTGCACCTCGCCGCTGAACCCGGCCGCCCGGAGCGTGCGCGCCTGCGCCGCCAGGGCCGTCACGAGCGCGCCGGTGTACCAGCCGAGCCACTGCCCCGCGTCGACCGCGGTGACCGCGCGGCCCTCCCACGTCGCCGTGCCCGGCACCCAGCCGGGCAGCGGCGCGGCACGCTGGCCCGGGGCGAGGCCGACGCCCGTCTGCGCCGGTTCGGAGAACCCCCACCAGGAGGTGACGCCGTACCCGGACGTCTCCGGGCCCGGGTAGCCGATCTCGCCGGCCGCGCTCGTCCCCACCCGGATCCCGGAGACGCGGCCGGGCGGGAGGGCCGCCACGAGGCGGGTGAGGTAGTCGTCGAGCGCGGCGCGGGGCTCCGCGGCGAACACGGTGTCGAGCCCGCCCGTCAGCGGCGCCGCGCCGCGCTGGTCGCGCAGCAGCGCGTGGGGCAGACCGGTCACCCAGGACGGCGGGTACTGCGTCCCGGACCCGAGCACGACGCGGTGGCCCGCCGCCAGGCAGCGCCCGACCCGCGCGGCCAGCTCGGCGGCCGCGTCCGCGTCGAACGCCCCGGGCCGCGGCTGGAGCCGGTCCCAGTACGCCTCGACCACGGCCACCGACAGCCCGGCGCCGCGCTGGGCGGCGAGCCGGTCGGGGGCGCACGTCGAGTCGACCACGCCCCACGCGGGGTCGGCGGCGGGCGTGGCCTGCGACGGGCAGCCCGCCCCCGTGACCAGCACGACCACGAGGGCGAGGACGAGCCCGCCGGAGCGTGTCACCGGCCGGTCCGGGCCCCGGTGGCGTCCGCCCCGCCGGGCGAGGCCGCCTCCTCGACCGCCTCCTCGGTGCGCTCGGCGACGGGCTCGGCGGGCGCCTTCCTCGGTCGTCTGATCATCGAGCGCATGAGCCGCTGACCCGGGCGTTCGACGAGCACGAAGGCGAGCCACCCGCACACCCCGACACCGACGAGCAGCAGGACGATCCCGAGCCAGCCCCAGGCGCCGGGGAAGGTCCGGGGGTTGATCAGCAGCGACGACCCGAGCAGCCACGGCACGTGGGTCAGGAAGATCGCGACGCTGACCTCGCCGCCGAGCATGCTGGCCTTCGTCGACAGGACGCGGTCGAGCCACCCGCGCTCCTCCCCGAGCGCGAGCACCGTCAGGCCGACGACGGGCAGGGCGTACATCGTCGACAGCCCCAGGTTCGAGGTCAGCACGATGAGCGCGAAGCCCGCGATCGCGATCGGCCCGGTGAACCGGCCCGCGAGCCCGGGCAGGCGCCGGTCGACGTGCAGGAGCTGCTGCAGGCACGCGCCGGCGAGGAAGAAGCCCAGCGCGCGCGGCAGCGGCATCCCGTAGGTGATCGTGCCGTCGGCGAACCCGATGATCGAGTAGGCGACCAGCGGGATCGCGCAGGCGACGAGGTACCCGGCGACGACGGCGAGGCGGGTGCGCAGCAGCAGCACGAGGGGCTGCAGCAGCGGGAGCAGCAGGTAGCAGAACCACTCCGCCGACAGCGACCACACCGGCCCGTTCCACGTCAGCGCGTGCGCGCCGCCCCACCCCGAGGTGAGCGTGATCTGGCGGATCAGGTCGATCCCCAGGTTGCCGCCGTGCGGGATCTCCCGGCCGATCGCCCGGGCGCCGAGCACGGCGCCGACCAGCACGGCGAGCACCGCGAGGTGGACGGGGTAGAACCGCGACAGCCGCGCCCACAGGAACTTCCCGAAGGTGCCCCACCCCGGCCAGCGCGCGAAGACCTTCCGGTAGCCGGCCGTGACCACGAAGCCGGACAGGACGAAGAACAGGTCCAGCGCGACGTAGGCGTGGTGCCAGATCGGCAGGAAGAACGGCGCGGTCACCGGCGCGAGCGCGATCGCGAACGGCGACAGGTGCACGGCCACGACCACCACCGAGAGGTAGCCGCGGATGCCGACCAGGCTCCGGATGAGGCCTTTCTGCTTCGGGCTCATCGGGGCGGCCCCGGAGCCACCGGCGGGGTGCCGTCGAGCGGCTGGTTCAGGTCGTAGAGCCGCAGGTCGCCCGCGGTGCGCCCGTGCGCGGTGAACACGAGCGTGTACCGCCGGGCCAGCTCGTCGACCAGTTCGGGCGAGGCGGGGGCGAGGCCCTGCTTCGTCAGCTCCGTCGACACCAGCGCGTAGCGCGAGTAGGTCCGGCGGGCGGAGTCGATCGAGTCGAGCTCGTGGATGCCGAAGCCCGGCAGCACGAACTGTGCGGTGTGCTCCCCGACCGCGACCTCGTTCTGGACGTCGATGTTCGCGTACATGTACTGGACCAGTTGCTGGTAGGTGTCGTCGCGGTCGGTGCGCAGGGTGAACCAGATGATCGACGAGGCGGTCAGGACGAGGGCCACGGCGACGGTCAGCGCGACGCGCCAGACCCCGCGCCACGAGGCCATCTGCGTCACGAGCATCGCGACGACCACCGTGGACGGGACGGCGAGCAGGTAGAACGTCTGCTCCTCGACCTCGCCGAGCCCGAACGTGTAGACGATCGCGCCCAGCACCCCGGCCAGCCAGCACGTCAGCAGCCCGAGGTCGTCGCAGTCGCCCCGCCGTGCGTGCGTGCCGTGCCGGCGTCGTTTCCCGCCCTTGCCGCTCTTGCCCGGCGTGCGGCCGACCCGCAGCGACCGCCAGCCGATGAGCAGCAGGTACGACGAGTAGGTCACCGCCACACCGATGAGCAGGTAGGACGGGAAGAACCAGACGCCCTGGACCAGCAGCCGGTCGAGGAACGAGGACGAGTGCGGGGCGTTGAAGCCGGTCTGCTTGATGATGCCGACCGCGCGCAGCGTCCCGGCGATCGTCTGGTCGAACCACGGCGCGACGTTGCCGGTGGCGAGGACCCAGACGATGTAGGTCGCGTAGACGGAGGCCTGCACGGCGAGGACCCCGAGCGCCTCCTTGCGCCGCAGTCCCCACGACATGACGAGCATGAGCAGCAGCGGGAACGCGGTGATCAGCGCCGCGGTGCTCTTCGTCGTGATCGCGACGCCCCAGGCGAACCCGCCCAGGGCCAGCCAGGTCCAGCGCGCCGACCGGGTGCCCTGGTCGACGGCGACGAGGAGGGCGAGGACCCCCGCGAGGATCCCGAACATCATCGGGGCCTCGAGCATGAGGCGGCTGTCGAAGCGCACGACGAACGGGTCGAGCGCGTAGACGACCCCCGCCAGCAGCGCGGCCCAGGGCCCGACCACGCGGCGGGCGATGCCGACGACGAGCAGGACGTTGGCTCCGGCGAACATCAGCTCGATCGGGCGCAGCCCGAGCACGAACTCGACGGTCATGTGGGGCACGGGTTCGCCGATGAACAGCCCGAACAGCGCGAACAGCAGCGGCGGGTGCAGGAAGAAGGGCTCGTCGAAGAGCTGCGGCCCCACGCCGGCGGCGAACGAGTTGCCGACGTCGGCGTACTGGATCTCGTCCATGAACAGCTCGTACGCCGAGGACTGGTGCCACGCCCGCAACGCGACCGTGCCCGCGGCGAGCAGGACGAGCAGCAGCCAGAACAGGACCTGCCGGGCGATGCCCGACATCGCCTCGCGGTCGCGCACCGTGCGCCCGCTCCCGGGCGGGATCAGGATCTCCGCGGTCTCCGGGTCGCGCGGCGGGTGCAGGGAGCGGGTGATCGGATCCCGGGCGGGCCGCTCCTGCAGCGACACGAGCGAGGCCAGGGGGCCGGTGCGGGTGGCGCCGGCGGTCATCGGAGCTCCTCGACGGGTCGGGGCTGCAGCACCAGCGGCCGTCGGTAGCGGTTCGTGGAGGGTTCGGGGTCGAAGCGGGCGACGCCGGTCCACGGCGGGCCCGGGGCCGGCGGCACCGCCGGCGGGGGGTCCGCGTGCGGACGGTCCGGGACGCCGGCGGCGTCGCGCAGCACCCGCTCCTGGGCGCGGGCGAGGGCGTCCCAGTCGTGCACGGCGGCGAGGGCCGGACCCCGCTCGGCCGCGGCCTCGCGCAGCCCGTCGCAGCAGGCCACGGTGCGGATGGCCGTGGCGAGCGCGGCCGCGTCGGTGCTGTGCTCGTCGGTGTAGGGGACGAGGGCGCCGGCCTCGGAGGGCACGACCTCCCGCAGGCAGGGGATGTCGTAGGCCACGACCGCGGTGCCGCACGCCAGCGCCTCGGCGGCCACGATGCCGAAGGTCTCGAACCGGGACGGGACGACGGTGAGGCGCGCGTTGGCGACGAGGTCGTACTTCGCCTCGCCGGACACCCAGCCGACGAAGTGCACGCTGTCGCCGACCCCGTGGCGCTGCGCGCGGACACGCAGCAGCTCCTCGTCGGGCCCGGTCCCGGCGAGCACGAGGCTCCCGCCGACCTTTCCCGCGACACGCGCCCACGCGTCGATCAGCAGGTCCAGTCCCTTCTGCGCGATCTCGAGGCGCCCGACGAACACCACGTCGTATCCGGGGCCGCGGCGCCGCGCCGTGAAGGCCTCGGGGTCGACGCCGTTGCCGATGACCCAGGTCTGCACCCGGGGGTTCATCGCGAGCAGGGCGTCGGCGACCCCCTGCGACATGCCGATGAGCCGGCGGTGGCTGCCCACCCCGAGCCGCTCGACCCAGTGGACCGGCACCCGGTACTGCACGGCCTTCTCGCGGGCGTTGAGCCACTGGACGATGCCGATCGTCGGCGCCGGTGACCACCACGGCACCGCCATCGACGAGATGGGGGCGAAGAAGTCCTCGACGACGACGTCGGCCTCGACCGACCGGACGTGGACGGGCACGCCGGCGACGTAGCCGAGCAGGCGCGTGAGGCGGTTGCCGCCGCTGGCGGTGTGCACCCACCGCACGACGCCCTCGCCGTAGTACTCGGTGCGGTTGCGCGCTCCGGGGAAGCCCTGGGTCACGACCGTGAGGCGGTACCCGGCGGCGGCGAGCCGGCGGTCGATCTCGGCGGTGCGCTTGGCCCCGCCGCCCGAGCCCGGCATCTCCGGGTCCTCGAACGCGAGGTGCAGGACGTGCAGGCCGCCCGGCGCGGGGTGCAGCTCGCCCTTCGGGTCGACGGCGGCGCGGACGCGCGCCACGAGCACGGGGAACCCGACGACGCCGAGCCCGACGACGGCGACCGCGACCAGCCACGGCAGCAGGGCGCCCCGGGTCAGCGCCAGCAGCCCGACGACGACCCCGGCGTAGAGCACGCCCCGCACGGCAGACGCGACGAGACCGGCTCCGGCGCGGCCGGCCCGCGGTCGGCGCCGAGCACCCAGCGCGGCCAGGGCGAGCGCCCCGACGAGCGCACCCGCCGCGGTGCCGGTGGCGAGGCCCGGCGCCCCGCCCCGCAGGCCGAGCACCACACCGGCGACGAGCGCCGCGGCCGCGACGACGAGCCCGCTCCCGAGCGAGCGGCGTGCCCCGACCGCGAGCAGCAGCGTCGCGAGCACCGTCGTCGCCCCGAGCCCGAAGCCGGCTGCGGCGAGCGGGCCGAGCAGCGCCACCGACGGCGCGTAGGCGGCGGGCAGGATGAGCCCGACGATCACCGCCGGCACCGTCGCCACGACCGCGGCCGCGGGGACGGCGAGGCGGACGAACGTGGTCAGCGCCTCGCGCATCGCGCGATCGCGGGTCTCCGCGGCGCCCGCGGGGGGCAGGGCGCGCAGGACCGGGAAGCTGACGAGCGCGGTACCGACCGCGACGTAGACCGGCGCCTTGGCCAGCGTCGCGACGGCCTGGTAGCCGGCCGCGGCGACGACACCGACGCGGGACTCGGCGACCCCGGCGACCGCGACGACGTCGGCGACGGCCAGCCCGGAGAGCACCAGCTGGACCGCGGCGACCCCGCCGGTCTCGCGCCAGCGCGCGCGGTCTAGGAGCACCCGCCGGACCCGGGCGGCACCGGTCTCCGGGGCGGCATCGGTGGCGTCGGCAGCCTCGGTCGAGGGAGCGAGGGCGTCCTTCGCTGCGTGCGGGGCACCGGGTGCGGGAGCGAGGGCGTCCTTCGCTGCGTCCGGGGCACCGGGTGCGGGAGCGAGGGCGTCCTTCGCTGCGTGCGGGGCACCGGGTGCGGGAGCGAGGGCGTCCTTCGCTGCGTCGGGCGCAGCGGAGGCGTCCCTCGCTCCACCGCGTCCCGCCTCCGCGCGCCCCGCCCCCGCGCGCCCGGCGGCGAGCAGGACGACGAGCGCGCCGACGGCGAAGGCCCCGACCGCGCCGGCGGCGCCCGCGCCGAGCAGCACCGCGCCGATGCTGACGGCCAGCCGCACCGCGACCTCGGCGACCGTGAGCACGGCGTAGCGACCGAACCGCGACTGCCCCTGCAGGCGGCCCCAGACGGGCGCGATCGCGAACAGCGCCCACGCCGAGACGCCGGCGGCGAGCGCCGTGGCGGCGGCCGCGAAGCCGGCGGTCACCGCGCCCAGCACCAGCCCGGCGAGGAGCCCGACCAGCACCGAGACGCCCCTCGCGAAGGTCAGGGCGTCGCGCCGCGCCGCGCTGCCGGCGGGGTGGGCGCGCACGACGTGGGCCAGCGGGAGCGGCACCAGCGCCGCGGACGCGACCCCGGCCGTCCCGACGAGCGCCGCCGCGCCCGCGAACGCCGTGTAGTCGCCGGGCGCGAGCAGATGGGCCATGACGAGCGTGCACGCGTAGCTCAGCAGCCCGACCAGGCCCGCCGAGGCGGACAGCAGCGTCGCGTGCCCGCCCGTGGGAGCGGGTGGCGCGCCCGTCGTGGTGTCCGCCCCGGTCGCCGGGTCAGGCACCACGGCGGCGACCGGGGGGACGATCTCGGTGGCCGGTCCCGTCATCGGGCCGGGCCGCGCGCCGTCGCCCGGTCAGCTCGGTCGGCCCGGTCGGCCCGGTCCCCCCGGGCGGCCCGGGACTCGACGAGTGCCGGCCCGCCGAGCAGCTCGTGGCGGGAGGCCAGGCGCACGCGCGGGTCGACGGCGCCGACGCGGGCCAGCACGGCGAGGGCGTCCACCTCGTCGCACCCGCGCAGCAGCGCGGTCACCTGGTCACCCCGCACCGCGCACTCGTCGGTGAGCCGCAGCGCCGCGGCCGCGGCCGCGGAGTCGTCGTGGGTGAAGCGGGCGAGCACCGTCATGTCCGAGCGCGCCTGCCGGCGGGTGGCCGCGCGCGCCAGCACCGACCGGTCGGCCGGGGGCAGGTGGGTCTCCTCGGCGCCGGAGCGGTGGAACGCGCTCGTCTCGGAGACGAGCACGCCCGCCATCAGCTCGGCGGTGCGGTCCCAGGTGAAGCAGCCCGCCCACGCGCGGCAGTCGTCGGCGACCTCGCGGGCCCGCACCGGGTCGGCGAGCTCGCCGAGCACGCGCGGCAGCGCCGCCGCGAAGTCGTCGACGCCGTCGACGAGCCAGCCCGTGACGCCGTCGACCACCGAGTCGCGGATGCCCGGCGCGCGCAGCGCGAGGCAGGGCACGCCGTCGGCGGCGGCCTCGAGCACCACGATCCCCCAGCCCTCGCCCTCCGAGGTGCTGGTGGTCAGCCAGGCGGTGCTCATGAGCCGGTCGCGCTCCTCGTCGGGCAGCCGCCCGTGGAACCGCACCACCCGGGCGAGGCCCAGCTCGACCGCCATCCGCCGCAGCGCCGTGAGCTCGGGGCCGCCGCCGATCACCTCGACCGCGAGGTCGGGCACGTCGGGCAGCGCCGCCGACACCGCGTGCAGCAGCAGGTCGAGCCGCTTGTGCGGCACGAGGCGGCTGGTGACGACGATCGTCGGCGTCGGCGCCCGGTGCTCGGACGTGGCCTCGATCCCCTGGTGGCCGGAGCCCCCGTTGGGGACGACCTCGATGACGTCGGAGAACTTGAGCCGGCGGCGCAGCTCCTGGCGCGTCGAGGCGGACACCGCGACCGTGCGCCGCCCGCGGTAGACGCGACGGGCGACACGGCCCTCCAGCAGGCGGCCGACCGCGGCGCCCGCGGTGGAGAAGCGCGTGGAGAACTGGTCCTGGTGGACGTGGTGCACGACCTGGATCACCGGGACGTCGCCGCGGGTGAAGAGCGGGGAGAAGAACGGGATGCCGTTCTGGCAGTCGAGGATGGCGTCGAACCCGGTGCCGTGGCGCACGAGGTCCATCGCGGCGCGCAGGTACACCGACAGCGAGCCGCCGGCGCGCTGGATGCGCACGCCGTCGATGTCGTCGCGGGCGGACTGCCCGGCGTCGCGGGCCGTCAGCCAGGTGACCTCGGCGCCGGCGGCGACCCAGCGCTTCGAGATCTCGTGGGCGTAGGTCTCGGCGCCGCCGGCCTGCGAGTGCCGCACGTCGCGCCAGTTGAGGACGAGGATGCGCCGCCCGGCGATGCGGGAGAGCGCGCGGCCGTCGACGAGGACGGCGCCGTCGCGCGCGGCGGTCGGGTCGGGACGGTCGGGGCGGGACGGGACGGTCGTCGTCATGCGGGGCTCCCGGCGGCGGCGCGGACGGCGGCGCGGTGGGTCGGGCGGGCGGACGGGTCGCTGGACGGCTCGGCGGCGCCGCCGAGCTGGTGGTGCAGGCGCGCGACGGCGCCGAACGCGGCGAGACCGTCGCGGATCGGGTGGAAGCTCGACCCGGCGACGTCGGTCCACGTCACGGGGACCTCGACGATGCGGCCGCCGTCGTCGCGGATGTGGCGCAGCAGCTCGACGTCGAAGGCGAAGCCGATCGATCGGGAGCGCCAGAGCGCGGACTGCACGACCGCGCGGTCGAAGAACTTGAAGCCGCACTGGGTGTCGTGCACGCCGGGCAGCAGGGGCCGGGACAGCGCCCGGAACGCCGCCCCGCCGAGACGGCGCCCCAGTGGCTGACGTCCGGCGATCTGGGCGCCCGGCGCGTGCCGCGACCCGATGGCCGCGGCCGCGCCGTCGTCCAGCGCGGCCATCACGGGCAGGAACGTCTCGAGCGGCGTCGAGAGGTCGGCGTCGGTGAACCCGACGTGGCGCGAGCGGCTGGTGCGCAGCCCGCGGTACACCGCGGCGCCCTTGCCGGCCTTCGAGCAGCCGATCGCGACGACCTCGACGCACCAGCCGGTCAGGACGTTGCAGGCGCGGCCGTCCACGGCGAGCACCGAGGCGGCGGTGTCGTCGACGCTGCCGTTGTCGACGACCACGACCCGCGAGGTCCACGGCTGCTCGGAGAGGAACGCGACCATCGCGGTCAGGGTCGCGGGCAGCCGCCCGGACTCGTTGTACGCCGGGATGATCACCTCGAGGTCCACGGGGTGGCGGAGCTCGCGGGGATCCCGGCCGGCGTCGGCGCCCGTCGCGCCGTCCCGCGCGGCGTCGACGAGGGCCTCGCTCGCCTCGGTCACGCGCGCGGCGACCTCCGCGACGACGGCCTCGTCGACGGCGTCGACCAGCTCCGTGCTGCCGACACCGGCGACCACCTCGGCGGTCCCCAGGCCTCCCCGCGCCGCGGTCAGCGCTGGGTGCGGTGCGGTCATGTCGCTCACCGGCTCCACTGCGTTCTGCACCCCCAAGGAATCGACCACATGGCCCAACACTTAACCCGTATGCCTCGCAGCCGTTCGGTGGGTCGAGCGTTGAAATCCCTGGTCGAACGGTGGGCGTCCTCCGATCGAGATGCATCGGCTGGCCGCGATTTCCGCCCCTTCGGGTGAGGCCGCGAACGGCGTGTCGTCCAGCGGACGATCATCGGCGTTTCGCGGTGCGGACACGGCCCCCTCGGCCGCCGGCGTCGGGATCTCCGCGCCCGGCCTAGACTCGGGCGGGGAGGACGTCCCGTCCCGGGACGACGCGGGAGGACCCAGCAGGTGGAACGGCACGCGCCATGAGGCACCCCACGAGGCCTCGATGACCCAGCCCACGGGGCCGGCCGGGCCGTCGTCCGGCGCCACCGGCTCGCCGATGCCCCGGTACTCGGCCCTCGCCCGCGCCCGTGACTGGTGGCAGGCCCGCGCGGACGCCCGCGCCGGGCTGCCGAGCCTGGAGCCGGGCCGGCCCGTCGGGACGCCGGCGCTGGAGGAGTACCACCAGGACTTCCTCGCCCGGTCCCACCGCGAGCGGGTCCGCCTCGACGTCGAGGTCGCGCCCCTGCACCAGTCGCGCGCCGCGCTGGCCGCCCGCATCCCCGCCGCCGAGCACGACCTGGTGCGGGTCCGCGCCCGGCTGGACGCCATCCCCGTGCTGCTCGGGACCGGGCAGCTGGCCGTCCGCCGCGGGGGCGAGGCGGACACCCCGGACGACGTCGTCGCCTCCCGCCGCGCGCGCGAGCACGAGGCCACCCGCCGTCCGCTGGTCGACGAGGCGGGGCGGCTGCACGCCCAGCTCACGCAGATGCGGGTGGAGTACGCCCGACTCGGCAGCACGATCCGGGCGTGCGAGGTCGTCAGCGCCACCCGCGTCCGGCGGCTGCACGCGCAGGTCATGCGCCGCATCAGTGCCTACGAGCGCCACCTCGTGCGCCGCCACCCGGCGGGCGACCGCATCGGTCCGGCCCTGGCCGCCCAGCACCCGGTCGTGCCCGGCTGGGTCGCCGCGGCCGAGGCCACGGAGCAGGGCACGGAGCCGGGCACGGAGCCGGGCACGGAGCCGGGCACGGAGCAGGGTGCGGACGAGCCGGAAACGTCTGCCCCCGAGCCCACGATCCCCTCCCCGACCCCACCTCCCTCGTCCCGCGCGACGACCCCCCAGGAGTAGCCATGGCCACCCGCAGGTTCTGGCCCGGGCGCCGCGCGGACACCGCCCGTCCCCCGACGCCGACCGCCCCGTCCGGCGGCGCGGCGCCGCCCGGGACGCCGCTGTCGAGCCTGCCCGGCCTGCCCGGGACGTCCGGCTCCCCGGAGGAGCACCGGTTCCAGCAGGTCTACGCCGCCGACCGCGTCGGGCCGATGCCCTACCCGAACCAGGCCACGCCGGACGTGAGCGCCGCGCGCGGCCGGGTGCGGACGCTGGTCGGGGAGCTGCTCGACGGCGTCGACGAGGGCACGGGCGCGGCGCTCGACCCGCTCATCGCGTCGTGGGCGTCGGGCTGGCTGTCCCGGATCGACTCGCAGCACGCCGACCACCAGGCCGTCATCGACCGCCTCGTCGGCGGCGCGCGCCAGCAGCTGGCCGACGCGGAGGCATCCCACGACCGGGACCGCCGCGCGCTCGGCATCGCCCGCCACGACTACGAGGAGGCCCGGGAGCGGCTGAGCGAGCCGGTCGGGTCGCCCGCCGCCGAGGAACCGCCGGCCGGGCGTCACCGCACGGCCCGCGCGGACCCACCGTCCGAGCCCCCCGCCGATCCGCCGACCGGCCCGATGCCCCGTCCCCCGGTCGCCGGGGCGCCCTACACTGCCTCGTCCCCCGACCGTGGAGATCCCATGACCCCGGACCCGCGCCGATGAGCACCGGCGGCCTGCGCGGGCGGTTCGTCCGCGGCCGCGACGCCGGGGAGGACCGCGGGGTGGACGACCGGCCGGACCGTGCCGGCGGGCCGCGTCCGCGCTCGTACCGCGACGCGACGCTGATGATCAACCGCTCGCGCGAGGACCTCCTCGCGCTCGTGATCATCCTGCTCGCGATCGGCGGCGACATCGCGGCCTTCTACGTCGTCCTCGCGCGGGTCTTCCGCGGCTCGCCGTTCCTCATCGTCATCGGCACGGTCGGCTTCGCCGCGGCCGCGGTCGGGCTCGCCCACCTCGTCGGCCAGGGCCTGGCCCGGCGGCGCTGCGGCGACCCGCGGTCCTCGGTGACGCTCACCGTGCTCGCCGCGCTGACGTGGCTGACCCTCGGTGCGGCCGCCTTCTACACGCGGCTGCTCACCCCGAGCACCACGTCGTCCGGCGGGTTCGGCTCCGGCTCCGGGGGCGGGTTCGGGTCGGGCGGGTCCGGCGGCGGGTTCGGCTCCGGCGGGGGCGGCGGCTTCGGCTCGGGCGGCGGGGGCTTCGGGGGCTCGTCGTCGGGCGTCGAGCTCTCCGCGCTGCTGCCCGCCCTGCTCTTCGGCGCGCTCTTCCTCGCGAGCGGGATGGCCGCCCTGGTCGCGACGTTCGTGTCGTTCAACCCGGTCGCCTCCGCGCTGCGCCGGGCCGAGAAGCGGATGCAGCAGGCCACCGAGCGCGAGCGGGCCAGCCGGGCCGAGCTCGAGCGCGCCCGCGAGGCGCTGCGCCAGCAGGAGAACGAGCGCGAGCGCGAGGACCAGCGCTGGCGCGCCGCCCGCCAGCAGGTCGTGGCCGAGATGCTCGAGCTGCAGAACTACGCGCGCACGCTCATGGCCTCGAAGAAGGGCAACCCGTCGATCACCGACGGCCTCACCGGCTCGTCGTTCTACCCCTTGTTCACGCCGGCGAGCGACGTCGTGCCCGGCGAGGAGGCGCCGCCGGAGATGCGCCCGTTCATCCCGGCCGCCCCCGACCCCAGCCCGAACGGAGACCATCGTTGATCCCTGCGGCACGCAGCGGAGCGGAGCCGACGCGTCGAGGGTGGGTCCGCCCGGCGGGCCTGCTCCCCCTCGCCCTCGTCGGCGTGCTCCTGGCGGGGTGCTCGAGCTCCGACGACGCCGCGGGCGGGGGGTTCTCGGGCGGGGGCGGCGGCGCCCTCTCGTGCCCGGTGCCCGTGGGGCCGATGGCGTTCGCGGTCTCCGGGCGCGCGAACAGCCCGTCGCCCGGCCTGCCGCAGGCCGTGCAGGACGCGACGGTCTCGGTGCTCTCGCGGTCGGTCGACCAGGGCTACCGGCCACGGATCACGCTGATCGACGTCGACGGGCGGCCCACCACGGCGGGCAGCGACACGTACTCCAGCGACGCCGGGAACGGCATCGCCGCCGAGGACGACCGCAACAATTTCCTCAGCGGCTTCGGCGACGCCCTGACCGGTGTGCGCGCGCAGCAGCCCGAGGTCGACGTGCTCACCGCGCTCGACCTCGCGGGGCGCTCCGCGGGCGGCCAGCGGCCCGGCACCGTGGTCCTCGTCGACTCGGGGCTCTCGACGGTGAACCCGCTGGACTTCCGGCAGCGCGGGCTGCTCGACGCCCCGCCCGCCGAGACCGTCGAGGCGCTGCGGGCCGCGAACGCGCTGCCGGGGCTGCAGGGCGAGACGGTGGTGCTCGCGGGCCTCGGGGACGTCGCCGAGCCGCAGGCGGCGCTGAGCCCGGCGCAGCGTTCGTCGCTGGTCGCCCTGTGGACGGCGATCGCGCAGGCGGGCGGGGCGTCGTGCGTGGCCGTCGTCGACGAGCCGCGCGGCGGCGACGCCCCCGACGACGTTCCGCCGGTGAGCACGGTCGACGTCCCGCCGCCGCCGACGATCACGCCCGGACAGGCCACCGCGCTGCCCGACGACAATTCCGTGGGGTTCCAGCCCGACACCGCCGAGTTCCGCGACCGGAATGCGGCGCGGGCGGTGCTCACCCCGTTCGCGCAGTTCGTGACGGCCGCGCCGAACAATCGGCTCGCCCTCACCGGGACCAGCGCCCGCGCCGGCACCCTGCCGGGCCAGATCGACCTCTCGACGCGGCGCGCGGAGGCGGTGAAGTCGCTGCTCGTGGACCTGGGCGCCCCCGCCGACCGCGTCACCACTCGCGGCGTGGGCAGCGAGTTCCCCGGCTACGTCAACGACGTCGGCCCGGACGGCCGCCAGCTGCCCGGTCCGGCGAGCGCGAACCGGACCGTCATCGTGGAGCCGTCCGGGTAACCGGGCGGTGACGGACGGTCGAGGGACGGGCGACAGACCGTCCGACCGGTATTCCGGGCGAAACGTGGCTGCCATCACAGCACGATGTGGTCACGGAGATCCGGGCTCGTGCACACCCGGTCGGAGCAGCCCTGATGGATCGTTCTGCCGATCGCGACACAGTGGCGCTGTATCGATTCTGTCGACCGTACAGCCCCGGGGGGTGGTTCCGGGACGGCGCCGGACTGCCTAGCGTCGTCTCTCCGGAAGCGTCACCGACGTCCGGAGGACACATGACCGCAGCCGCAGACCGGAGCCCCGACACCGCGGCTGGCCTCGACGAGTACACCGAGGCCGACGTTCACCAGGAGTTCGGCGAGAACCCGAACGAAGTCCGAGACACGAACCACTACCAAGAGGAATACATCAAGGGGTTCGTGGACAAGTGGGACGACTACATCGGCTGGGACGACCGGGCCGCCAGTGAGGGCTCGTTCTTCATCGACCAGCTCTCGGCCCGCGGGGTCGAGAAGGTGCTCGACGTCGCCACCGGCACGGGCTTCAACTCGCTCCAGCTCCTGAAGGCCGGGTTCGAGACGGTCTCCGCCGACGGCAGCGCGGAGATGCTCGCCAAGGCGTTCGAGAACGGCCGCCAGCACGGGCACGTGCTGCGCGTGGTCCAGGCGGACTGGCGCTGGCTCAACCGTGACGTGCACGGTGAGTACGACGCGATCATCTGCCTGGGCAATTCCTTCACGCATCTGTTCAACGAGCGCGACCGCCGCAAGGCCCTCGCCGAGTTCTACGCGATGCTGAAGCACGACGGCGTGCTGATCCTCGATCAGCGCAACTACGACGAGATCCTCGACCACGGCTTCTCGTCGAAGCACAAGTACTTCTACTGCGGCGACACGGTGACCGCCGAGCCGGAGTACATCGACGACGGCCTCGCCCGTTTCCGGTACACGTTCCACGACGACGGATCCGTGTACCACCTCAACATGTTCCCGCTGCGCAAGGACTACGTGCGCCGGCTCATGCGCGAGGTCGGGTTCCAGAAGGTCGACACCTACGGGGACTTCCAGGAGACCTACGGCGACGAGACGCCGGACTTCTGGATCCACGTGGCCGAGAAGACCTACCGACCGGACGATGAATTGACTGAGAGCTACTCGGCCGCGGTCCACACCGCGCGCGACTACTACAACTCGACCGACGCCGACACCTTCTACCACGAGGTCTGGGGCGGCGAGGACATCCACGTCGGGCTGTACGACAGCCCCGACGAGGCGATCGCCCCCGCGTCCCAGCGCACCGTCGAGCGCATGGCCCAGGACCTGGGCATCACCGACAAGACCCGCATCCTCGACATGGGTGCCGGCTACGGCGGCTCGGCGCGCTGGCTCGCGAAGACGTTCGGGTGCCACGTCACGTGCCTCAACCTCTCCGAGGTCGAGAACGAGCGGAACCGCGAGAAGAACCGGGCCCGGGGCCTCGACCACCTCGTCGACGTCGTCGACGGGTCGTTCGAGAGCATGCCGGTGCAGGACAACTACTACGACCTCGTCTGGTCGCAGGACGCC
Source organism: Actinomycetospora sp. C-140 (assembly GCF_054796175.1). NCBI lineage: Bacteria > Bacillati > Actinomycetota > Actinomycetes > Pseudonocardiales > Pseudonocardiaceae > Actinomycetospora > Actinomycetospora sp. C-140. The sequence goes on from NZ_JBTWNF010000009.1 coordinate 270,884, forward strand.
TTCCTGCACTCCGGTGAGCGCCGCCAGGTGATCGCCGAGATCGAGCGCGTGCTCACCCCCAAGGGCCAGGTCGTGTTCACCGACCCGATGGCCGACGACAACGCCGACACCTCGGCGCTCTCGCCGATCCTGGCCCGGCTGCACCTCGACACTCTCGGCTCGCCGGGCTTCTACCGCGAGGAGTTCTCGAAGCACGGCTTCAACGACTTCTCGTTCGAGGACCACACCCAGCAGCTCACGACCCACTACGGGCGCGTCCTCGCCGAGCTCGAGGCCGCAGAGCCGAAGTTCAAGGGCACGATCTCCGACGAGTACGTCTCGAACATGAAGACGGGCCTGAAGAACTGGGTGAACGGCGGCAAGAGCGGCCAGCTCGCCTGGGGCATCTTCCGCATCCGTCGCTGACGGACGCTTCCCCGCACGACGCGCACGGGGCCGGTCGGATCTCCTCCGACCGGCCCCGTGCCGTGTTCGAGGCGGCGGCGGGGGTGCAAGCCTGGCGTCCACGCTGATGTTCAGCGTCAGGAAATCCACCCGCTCGCGGGGCCGAGGGCCGCGGCGAGCGCGTCGGCCACGGCCTCGCGACGCCCGGGATCGCGCCGCAGGGACCGGGACAGCTCGAGGTGCACGAACGCCGCCCCGGCGCGGGCGGCCGCGCGGCCCTGGACGTTGCGTCGTCCGAGGAGGTCCGCCCAGCGCGGGTCGTCGCCCTCACCGATGCGCTCCCCCGCCGCCTCCAACCTGACGCGCACGGCGTCGACGAGGGCCCCGGGCGCCGCCGCCCCGGGCGAGAGCACGACGTCGACGTCGCCCCGGTCCGCGAAGCCGTGCAGCTGGACCTGCGGGAGCCGCCTCGCGGCGAGGACGGCGGCGACGCGGGCGAACGGGCTGTCCTCGCGGACGACGACGTCGGCGGGGCAGTCGACGCGGTCGGTCGCCGTGCGCGGTGCGCCGGCGATGCGGTGGGCGCCAGCCTGCAGGACGAGCGTGGCGAGACGTCGGTCGTGGACGGCGAGCGCGATCCGCTCCGTGTCGAGGTCGGCGTTGGGGTGCGGCACCTCGACCACCGCGTCCGGCTCCACCCCGGACCGGAGCACGAGGACGAGCCACGCGCGCTCGGCCGTCGGGTCCGACGACAGCACGAGCTCGCCGTCGATCTTCTCGGCCGTGAGCCCCAGGCGCTCCCCCGTCCGGCACACCCGGGGGACGTCCGCCGTGGCGAGGGCGTCGGCGAGGTCGTCGAGGTCGTCCACCTCGGCGCCGACGGGCGCCCGGTACGGGCCGCGGCGGCTCATGGCGGCGGCGAGGTCGACGATCCGCGCCGTCACCTCCGCATCGCCCACCGCCCGGACTCTGCCAGGTGGGGCGCGCGTCGCCCGTCGAGCACGGTCAGCCGGCGATCGTGGTCCCCGGCGAGATCGAGATCGAAAATCGGCGCCGGGCGACCGCGCTCGACGCGGTGGAGACGCCCGCCGGGAGTACGTCGATCGTCCGGATGCCGCCCGGTCGGGGACATGAACGGCGCTCTCGCTGCATCGGAAGCAGCGAGAGCGCCGTTCGTTCGTCTCCGGGGCCGGGTGGGCTCAGCGGGCGGGCTCAGCGGGCGGGCTGCGGCGGGCCCCAGACCGGTCGTGACCCGGCCATCGGCGTGCCGGGCACGGGCTCGCGGCGGATCGGCGCCCGCCGGCGACCCGAGGACGCCGGCCCGTCCGGAGCCGGCGGCTCCTCCTCGGCGCCGCCGGGCGGCGGCGGGACGGTCGGCGGCGCGGTGAGGGTGCGGGGCCGCGATGGGAGCGAGGACTGCGCGACGGCCGGGCGCACCGGTGGCTCCGCGGCCGCGGCCACCGGGCCCCGGCCGGGTGCGGGCGAGCCGGACGGCGCCGGCCCGACCGCCGGACCGGGCATCGGCCCGGGACCCGGCGGGGACGCCGCCCCGGCCGGTGGTCCGACGGGACCGCGGGACGGCGCGGGGCCGGGAGACGCGGCCGGCGCACCAGGCCCCGCCGGCGCACCAGGCCCCGCCGGCGCACCAGGCCCCGCCGGCGCACCAGGCCCCGCCGGCGGCACGAGCCCACCAGGAACGGGCCCGGCGCCCGGCGGCGGCACGGGACGCAGGCCCGCGACGCCGGCCTGGGCCGTGGGGGCGGCCGGCGACCCGGGCAGGAGCGCCGTGGTGCCCGAGCCGTCGGGTCCGGCCGGGACCGAGGTCAGGCGGCGGGACCCCAGCACCGAGGTCGGCGCCGCGGCGGTGACGGTGTCGTCGCCGGACGGAGCGGCAGGCACCGCGGCGAGCGCCGGGGACGACGGCACGGCCGCCAACGCGTCCGAGGACGCCGCGAGCGGCCAGGGCTCGCGGACGACGGTGTCGGTGTCGGCGCTCCCCGGCACGGCCACGGGCTGTTCCGAGCCGGAACCCCGCGCCGGCTCGGGCGACGCCCCGTGCCGACCCCCGCGCGAGGGCGCATCTCCCCCGGACACCTCGCCCGGCGACCCGTGCCGTCCTGTGACCACCGAAGACCCCGCGGACTCCGCGGACTCCGCGGCACCGCGGCGACCGCGCGGCTCGGCGTCACCCGGGACGGCGGGCACCTCGTCGGCCGGGGCCGCGTGCCGTGGACCCGACGACGGGCGGGCGCCGTCACGCCGCGCGTGGCGCCCGTTCGGCCCGAGAGCTCCTGCTCCGGGGGGTTCGGCCGGTGCTGCCATGTGGACCAGTGTGTCGCGTCCACGCAGCGCGTCCTGTCCGGGGGACCGGTGCTGGGCCGTCGGGGTGGCGGGACGGCGTTGCGGCACACTTCCCCCGTGACGCCACGCAGCGTGTCGAGGCCGACACGTTCCGCATCGGGTGATGCTCGTCCCTCACGGAGCAACGCTGCGCTCACCCCGGACGTCGCATGATCGGGCCGGACGCCGAGGACGCCGCCGACCACCGCCCGACCCCGCCCGACCCCCGCGCGGCCCGCACGCGTCGACCAGGGAAGCTGAGGCCCATGACGTCCGTGTCGTATCCGACCGGTCCGGAGACCGACATCGAGCTCACCGAGTCGAACCGCCTGCAGTCCCGCCTGCACGACCTCGTGCCCGGCGGCGCGCACACCTACGCGCGCGGCTCGGACCAGTACCCCGAGCACATGACGCCCATCCTCGAGCGTGGTCGCGGGGCGCGGGTCTGGGACGTGGACGGCAACGAATACGTCGAGTACGGCATGGGCCTGCGCGCCGTGACGCTCGGCCACGCGTACGAGCCGGTGAACGCCGCGGTCCGGGCCGCGCTCGACGACGGCATCAGCTTCTCCCGCCCCCACCGCCTGGAGCTGCAGGCCGCGGAGGACTTCCTGGGCCTCGTGTCGGGCGCGGACATGGTCAAGTTCGCCAAGAACGGGTCCGACGCGACCACCGCCGCGTTGAAGCTGGCGCGGGCGGCCACGGGGCGGGACATGGTCGCCATGGCCGACCAGCCGTTCTTCTCCACCGACGACTGGTTCATCGGCCACACGCCGATGAACGCCGGCATCCCCGAGACGGTGCGCCACGAGACCGTCCGCTTCGCCTACAACGACGTCGCGTCGCTGCGCGCGGTCTTCGAGGCGTACCCGGGCCGCATCGCCGCGGTGTTCATGGAGGCCGCCACCGGGCTGGTCGAGCCCGCGCCGGGATTCCTCGAGGGCGTCCGCGAGCTGTGCACGGCCCAGGGTGCGGTCCTGGTGTTCGACGAGATGATCACCGGGTTCCGGTGGTCGGAGCACGGCGCCCAGGGCGTCTACGGCGTGACGCCGGACCTCTCGACCTGGGGCAAGGCGATGGGCAACGGTTTCCCCGTGTCCGCGCTGGCCGGGCGCCGCGAGCTCATGGAACTGGGCGGTCTGCGCACCGACCGCGAGCGCGTCTTCCTGCTCTCCACCACCCACGGCCCGGAGACCGCCGGGCTCACCGCCTTCCGGGCGGTCGTCGAGGCCTACCGCCGCGAGGACCCGGTCGCGACGATGCGCCGCCAGGGCACGACGCTCGCCGAGGCCGCCAACGAGGTGATCGCGGCCGCCGGCATGACCGAGTACGTGGACGTCGCCGGCCACCCGTCGTGCCTGGTGTTCCGCACCCGGGACGCCGAGGGCAGGCCGTCGCAGGAGATGCGCACGGTGTTCCTCGCCGAGATGCTGCGTCGCGGTGTGCTCGGGCAGTCGTTCGTGATCTCCGCGGCGCACACCGACGCCGACGTCGAGCAGACCGTGGCCGCCGTGGCCGGCGCGCTCCCGGCCTACGAGCGCGCGCTGACCGAGGGCCCCGGATCGGTGCTCGACGGCCGTCCCGTCGCACCGGCCCTGCGTTCGATGGCGGCCCCGCGACGGCTCTCCTAGGCGAGCCCGGACGAGGACGGCCCCGCGGCGGCCCACCCGGGAACCGCCGCGGGGAGCGGTCACGCCATGACGACCGGCACCGCGGCGCCGTCGTAGGCGGCCGCCAGCTCCTCGGGCATCGGCGCGAGGTCGGACGCGCGCACGAAGTCGCGCAGCGTGGTGCCCGTGCACCGGCAGTCGAGGTTCGGCGAGCCCCGCCGCGCCGCGACGTCGTCGATGTCGACGACCCGGAAGTCGATCGAGAACCGGGTGCGCCCCGAGGTGTTCGGCACCGACGAGTGGAGCTGGTTGCCCGAGAAGACCATCATCCCGCCGACCTCGGGCACGACGCGCACCTGCGGGTCGAGCTCGATCGGCTCCTCGGGGGTGGGCTGGTCCCGGGTGTCGGTGCCGACGTGCTTCGCGGCCTCCTTGCGGCTCGTCCGGTTCCACTCGACGTAGTCGTAGCGGTAGGAGCCGTTCGCGATCCCCTGGGTCATGTACTTCGGGTGGAAGGCCATGACGTTGTCGCTCGACGCGGGGTAGACCGGCATCCACCAGTTGGTCTGGCACAGGGGCGCCGAGTACCAGGTGTCGCGGTGCGGGTGGAACGCGAACGCGATGCCGGTGGTCAGGTAGTCGTCCGACGTCGACGTGCGCAGCCGCGGCACGTCGAAGTAGGTGCGCTCGAGGTCGCACCCGCGCTCGGAGAGGATCCGCGGCAGCAGCTCCTTGCACCGCGGGTGGTGGATGAACCGCGGCTTGAGCTCGGCGAGCAGCGCCGCGTACTCGTGCACGTCCATCGTGTACTGCGCGAGCTCGGGATCGCGATCCCCGAACGCCTCCTGCACGAGGTCGCGGGTGAACTCCACGAGCGCGAGCGTGCTGGGCCCGGCCCCGTAGACGAGGACGTCACCGCGGTAGAGGTGCTCGCGGCGGGTCGCATCGTCGAACGGCGGGTTCGACAGCACGTTGGTCATGTCCTACCTCCTCGGCCCCCGGCCTCCCTCCCCCGGCCGCGACGACGGACCTCGCAGGGAGACACCGGATCGGTGGTTCTGCAGTGGTGGTGTCGGTCCCATTCAACGATTCGTTTCTCCGTCTGTCACTCGTTCGTGGTAATGCGACAATTCGGACGGGGCATTGCGTGACGATCACAGTCACGCTCCGCGCACATCACGGGACGATCAATCGGCTGCCCGCGGGCGCCTCGTAACCTCGTCGCCCGGGAACTCGTCCGGTGACACGCGAGGGGAGCGGCGAGTTGGCGCAGCGGTGGCTGGTGACCGGGGGTGCGGGCTACATCGGCGCGCACACCGTGCGGGCGCTGCGGGCGCGCGGCGACGACGTCGTGGTGCTCGACGACCTCACGAGCGGGCTCGCCGAGCGTGTCGACGACGACGTGCCGCTGGTGCGCGCGACCGTCCTGGACACCGACGCCGTCGCCGGGGCGATCACCGCGCACCGCCTCGACGGCGTCATGCACTTCGCCGCGCGCAAGAGCGTCCCGGAGTCGGTGGCCCACCCGCTCTGGTACTGGCACGAGAACATCGAGGGCCTGCGCTCGGTGCTCGACGCCGCCACCCGCGCCGGCGTCGAGCGCCTCGTCTACTCCTCGAGCGCCGCGGTCTACGGCGCGACCTCCGGTGCCGCGGTCGCCGAGGACGCCCCCTGCGCGCCGGTGAACGCCTACGGCAGCACCAAGCTCGCCGGGGAGTGGATGCTCGCCGACGTCCACCGCTCCACCGGCCTGCGCTATGTCGCGCTGCGCTACTTCAACGTCGCCGGCGCCCGCGACGCCCGCCTCGCCGACCGCGGCCAGGCCAACCTCGTGCCGATCGCGCTCGACGCCGTCGCCCGCGGCGCGGCGCCGGCGGTGTTCGGCACCGACTACGACACCCCCGACGGCAGCTGCGTGCGCGACTTCGTCCACGTCGACGACCTCGCCGACGCCCACGTCGCGGCGACCGCGCTGCTCGACGAGCCCGGCGGCGAGACGCTCAACGTCGGCGTCGGGCGCGGCTACTCGGTGCTCGAGGTCGTCGCGGCGATCGCCCGCGCCACCGGGCGGCCCGTCGAGCCCGCGGTGGCCGACCGCCGCCCCGGCGACCCGCCCGCGGTCGTCGCCGACGTCACCCGCATCCGCGAACGCCTCGGCTGGACCGCCCGCCGCGACCTCGACGACATCGTCACGAGCGCGCTACGCGCTCGTGAGCAGTTCGGCGTGCT